>VAYC01000210.1:0-364 GCA_005885025.1 Actinomycetota bacterium
TGTCCGGGCTCGAACCCCACCGCCCACCCGAAGGCCCGGGCGGGGCGAGCCGGTGCGCTTCCACCCTCCAGCCGCCAGTGCGAATCGAACTGCTGCGCCAACAGGATCAGAGAGGTGGCTCCGGTCGGCGGCACGGCGAATTCGTCCCAGTCGCGCGGTTGCCGCAGGACCCGAGCGTCGGGCTTCACCAGCCGCTCCACCGCGAGCGTGGTGGGAGTTGCCGCCGCCTGCCGCCACGCCGCATCCCGGATCACCGCAGCCACCGGAGCGGCCTTCGAATTCTGGAAGATCGTCAGGCCTCCTGCGGGCACAGGGTCCAGGTCGAGTTGGCGCGTCAGCGCTTGCAACGCTGCTGGTGTGAGGT
>VAYC01000210.1:579-8074 GCA_005885025.1 Actinomycetota bacterium
GCGGTATGCGGTGCCCGCCGGCTCCGCGACGATCCCGTAGGCAGGCGTGATGCGGTCTGCCCTGCCCACGGACCAGGAGCCCTGGGCCGCTTGGATCGCCTGTGCGCCCAGCCCCACACCCACCACCAGTGCCATGGCCCCGGCCCCCAGCTGCCGGTGGCCGAACGAGACGAGCCCCACCTTTCTCAGCAGGTCCGCCAGGCCCAGACCGACCAGGAGCGCGAACCCGAACGCCGCCACGCCGAGGTAGGC
This sequence comes from Actinomycetota bacterium, assembly GCA_005885025.1. Lineage (GTDB taxonomy): Bacteria > Actinomycetota > UBA4738 > UBA4738 > UBA4738 > AC-52. Next base: position 832 of record VAYC01000210.1, read on the forward strand.
GACCGGGTTGGAGAGTGCGGCTGGCAGATAGCCCGCCGCCGCCAACCACGCCAGATAGATCGAGAGGATGCTGGCGATGGCGGCGCGGAAGCCCGGCCTGGCGGAGCGTCGGGACGCGAAGCCAAGGGCAAGGACAGCGGCAACTGGGAAGAAGAACCCGGTCGGCCACGAACCCGGACCGCGACCCGGCCACAGTCGGGCAAGGGCGGCGAAGGAGGCGCGGCCCGCGTGATCTGAGAGCCCGGCCGCGCCGTTCTGCAGGACACCGAACGCGAGGGGGAAAAGGAGGATTCCCGCCGTCAGGACAGCGAGGCAGGCGAGGCCCGCTCCTCGCGCTCGCCTCGTTCCGGGAAGAGGGGTCAGGGCAGCGGCCGCCACGGCCACACCCGCCGCGAGAACGGTCCCGGGGAAGAACGAGACGAGGACGGCGAGCCCCAGACCCGCGCCCACCACCCAGCGGCGAACCGGCACCCGGAGGCTCGGGTCGTCGAACGGAAGGAAGAGCTTGGACAGCAGCCAGGGGACCCCGGCCAGGAACACCAGCGCCGGGATGCGTCCCTCTGAGACTCCCCACAACACCACGTTGGAGAGCCCGTAGCAGGCGCCGGCCACCGCCGCCGGGAGCCGCTCCTCCGTGTGGACTCGAACCGCCCGGTAGCAACTGGCCGCCGCGACCGCGGGCAGGCCGAGCAGCAAGATCTTCGCGAGCAACCAGGGGTTGCCGAACGTCATGATGCTTCCCAGCCCGAGCAGGCCGAGCGCGGGGCTGGCTGCCTGCGTGCCACCCAAGCCCGTGTGTCGTAGCCCAGAGACGAGCTCGTTGAAGAATCCGGTCGGCGAGGCAGGGAAGGCTCCCAGCCCGGGCCCAACCAGAACCGGGGCGCCCAGCAGGTTCCGGTAGGCCAGGGCAGCGATGAGCAGGGCCATGGCCCACGCTGAGGCGACCGGGTGATTGCGCGCGAATCCGAGCGCCCGCCTGGCCGGTGGCTCCGGTTGGTCTATTTCTTCGCGGGGGGGCAGCAGGGCTTCCGCTGCGGTCTGTCCCCAGCGGCGGACACGGATCCCGGTGGGCGCCATGGACCGGCGCACCGATCGATCGGGCACGCGACGCACTGCCTGGGCACGGATCCGGAGACGAACGGTCCGGGGAAGGTGTGCCACGTTCCATCCCCACGCGGCCAGCACTTGGTAGGCGTCCTGGAACCGCCGGCTCGCGGCGAGGAACGCCACCCGAATGATCCCCTGGACCAGATAGAGAGGGAGGATCCAGATGAGGGACAGCAGTCCGTAGTTCTTCAGGATGCTCGCCAGGGCGGCCCGTTCCCGGAAGTAGCGCTCGCGCGGGGCGGCGGTGGCTCCCACCCGTTCGCCGCGGACCGAGGCCTCACGATGTCGGGCCAAGGCCGTGGGAGTCATGAGGACTCGGAAACCCGCCACCCTCGCTCGCCAACAGAAGTCGAGGTCCTCCTGGGCGGGAGAGAGCCGATCGTCGAGCGGCCCGATACGGTTCCACACCTCTTTCGCCACCAACATGGCGCACGACGAGACGTACAGGACCTCCCGGATCCGGTCGTACTGGCCCTGGTCGATCTCTCCCTCTTCGAGCGGCGAGTACGGGTATCCGAAACGGTCTGTGGACAGGCCGATCTCGCGGAGGACGCGAGGCTCCTCCCAGTCCACCACCTTCGGACCGACGACCCCGACTCCCTCGACTCGCTCGGCCGCTTCCACCAGCGCGCCCACCGCGCCCCGGTCCAGCACGGTGTCGTCGTGCAGGAAGAGAACGTAGTCGGCCTGCCCCGCCGCCTCGGACTGGAGCGCCCAGTCCACGGCTCCAGCGAACCCGAGGTTCCGTTCGCTCCTCAGGACCCGATCTGGACCGAGCGCCGACCGGAGGAGGTCGGCCGAACCATCCGATGATTGGTTGTCGACGGCCAAGACGCCGATGCGGGGATGCGTCTGCCTGGCCAAGCCCATCAGGGACTGGCGAAGCCACCGCCCCCCATCCCTCACCACCAGCAACACCAGTACGCTCGGCGGTTGGACCCTTCGGGGCGGCGGAGATGCCCTCGGGGAGCGCGTCTCAACCTGTGGCATGGAGTAAACGCGAGGAAGCGCCAAAAACGACGCGCAGCATAGCACGGCTCATGGGCGACCTCGCCGCCAGGGGCCGCTTGTCGCAAGTTCTGCGACCGGCGGCGAACCGGTCCCGGCGCCCGAGCCAACGTACAGGGACGGACCGGAATCCCGATGAGGAGGTGAAAATCGCCCTCCTCGATGAAACGTCGGGATGTCTTCGGCTACCGCTTCTTCTTCGCCGAGGACTTCCGCCTCGTCGACTTCCTCTTGGCCGTCGACTTCTTGGCGGTGGACTTCTTTGCGGACCTCCGCTTTGCTGGCATGGACTCACCTCCTCTCAAGACTGGTCACGACGCCATGCGCTTCAGGCGTCGACGTTCCCGCTCGCTCATTCCTCCCCATACCCCATAGCGTTCGTCCCGTCTCAAGGCATAGTTGAGGCATTCGATGCGAACGGGGCACTCCGCACATATCCGTTTGGCCTCGCGCGACGACCCTCCCTTTTCGGGGAAGAAGATCTCTGGGTCGAAGTCTCTGCATCGTGCTCGGTCCTGCCATGGAACGAAATGGTGCACTCCGGCTCTCCCCCGAAATTACATTCTTGTAATTCTGGACCACTTCGGACTCGAAACGCAAGTCCGGGGCCAAACTTTTTCCGATCGGGTTCCCTCGCTTCATCTCCACCCGAGATCGTGGTCGCATCACCGGCCACATGCAAGCCACGGAGGGCACTTTTTCTCCAGTCAGCCTGGCTGACGATCTTGGTAAGCCTGCTTGACGAAATCGCCAAGAAAACCCCGAGTTTTCCACAAGTCACCCACATGTAGAGGTCGGTCGATTGGGGGGTAAGGTTTAGCGCGCGGCGGGTTGCCGGGGCCGTCCGACCCGACCGTAGGTGGTGGTTCGCTCCGCGGGGACCCGCCCGATGTCGAGGATGACCTGGGCGAATTCCTCCGGTTCCTTGCGGATCCCCCATTCCGCGCCGGCCATGCGGGAGATGGTCTCCTCCATCAGGGTCCCGCCAAAGTCGTTGGCTCCTCCCTGGAGGATCAGCTTGCAGTAGTCCATCCCCATCTTCACCCAGGAGACCTGGACGTTCGGGATGCGGCCGTCCAGGAGGATCCGGGCCACGGAGTGCATGCGGCGGTTGTCGTCCAGGGTTGGACCCGGCCGGGCCTTTCCGGCGAGGTAGATCGGAGAGTTCTGCCAAACGAACGGAAGGGGCACGAACTCCGTGAACCCACCCGTCTCGTCCTGGATGCGGGCGAGGCGCCGGATGTGGGCAACCCAGTGGGGGGGCGCGTCCACGTGACCGTACATGATCGTCGAGGAACTCCGGATCCCCAAGGAGTGGGCGGTCTTGACGATGTCCTCCCAGCTGTCGGCGGGGAGCTTTCCTTTCGTCAGCACCCACCGAACATCGTCGTCGAGGATCTCGGCGGCGGTCCCGGGGATCGTGCCGAGGCCTCGGGCACGGCACTCCTGGAGGAACTCACGGAATGAGATGCCCAGCCGCGTGGACCCGTTCAGCACTTCCATGGGGCTGAACGCGTGGATGTGAATCTCCGGGACCCGAGCCTTGATCGCGTCGAGGACCTGGAAATAGAAATCTCCGGGGAGGCTCGGGTGGAGACCGCCCTGGATGCAGACCTCGGTGGCGCCGTAGTCCGACGCCTCCTGTGCCCGGTCGGCAACCTCCTCGAGCGACAAGGTGTAGGACTCCGCATCGACCTCTCGCTGCGCGAAGGCGCAGAACCGGCACCCCGTGTAGCAGACGTTGGTGAAGTTGATGTTGCGGTTCACGACGTAGGTGACCTCGTCCCCCACCGCCTCCCGCCGGAGGTCGTCGGCCACCCGGCACAGGGCCTCCAGGGCGTCCCCGTCCGCTTGGAACAGCGCAAGGGCTTCCTCGTCGCTGATGGCCTGTCCGTGTGCAGCCCTCGACAGGGCTCGCTTGACGTCGGCGTCCAACCTCGCCGGCGATCCCCTGGGACGCCCGATCCACTCCCGTGTCACGGCGATGTGGTCGAAGCTGCCGTAGACGTCCTCAGCGTCCTCCCGGAGGCCCGCGCCCGACCCCTTGGCAAAGTTCAGCGCGATGGTCCGGGGCTTCCACACGACCTCGGGGTCTTGCCACCGCGTGGCCTGAGGACGTGACCGGGTCGGATCGGCCAAGCCGTCGGGGCCGGCCAGCCTTCGGACCGGCTCCTGCATCTTCCCCGCGATCCAGGGGTCGGGCTTCAACGCGTACCCGGGGTAGATCGCCAGGCGCTCCCGCAGCTCGTAGCCTTTGTCCGCGGTCCGGCGTTCGAGGTCTCGGAGCTTCGGCCACGGCGCCTCCGGGTTGACGTGGTCGATCGTCACCGGCGAGACCCCGCCCCAGTCGTTGATGCCGGCGTCGATCAGGCGAGGGTAGTGGGGGTCAGAGAGGTTCGGAGGGGCCTGGACGTTCATCTTCGGCCCGAACACCACCCGGGCCGTGGCGACCGTCGCCAGGAACTCCTCTTCGCCGGGCTCCGGCGCATCGTGCATGGCCGTCCCCGGCTTGGCCCTGAAGTTCTGGACGATGACTTCCTGGACATGCCGGTACGTCCGGTCGACGTCACGGATGGCGAACAGGGACTCGGCGCGTTCGCGAAGGGTCTCTCCGATCCCCACCAGGATTCCGGTGGTGAACGGTATCGACAGGCGGCCCGCATCCTCGATGGTGCGCAACCTGACCGCCGGCACCTTGTCGGGCGACCCGAAGTGGGGCCCGCCCTTCTGCGAGAGGCGCTCGGATGAGGTCTCGAGCATGAGGCCCATCGAAACGCTGACATGCTTCAGCCGAGCCATGTCCTCCCAGCTCATCACGCCGGGATTGAGGTGCGGCAGCAGGCCCGTCTCCTCGATGACCTTGATCGACATCGCTCGAACGTAGTCCAGGGTCGAGTGATAGCCGCGTTCGGCCAGCCACTCCCGGGCCACCGGATAGCGATCCTCGGGTCGGTCACCGAGGGTGAACAGCGCCTCCTTACACCCCTGCCGACGGCCGGCCTCGGCGATGGCTACGACGTCGTCGGGAGTGAGGAATGGCTTTTCAAGCTTTGCAGGCGGCTTGGCGAACGTGCAGTAGTGGCAATGGTCCCGGCACAACATGGTGAGGGGGATGAACACCTTCCGGGAGTAGGTGATGGTCCTCCCGTGACCGAGGTCGCGAAGAGACCCCGCGACGGCCATGAGATCCCTCAGTCCTTCTCCGCGGGCGGAGAGCACGGCTTCCGTCTCGTCGATTGAGAGCGTCTTCCCCGCCCGCGCCCGGGCGAGCGCGCGGCGGAGCTGGTGGGCGAGGTCCGTCAGGGCGTGGGTGGAATCTAGGGCCGGGCTCCTTTGGTCGCAAACAACCCGATCCGCCCTGTGGTCATTCCCCGGCGTCAGGAGGAGCCGATTCCGGAGAAGATACAGGCGTGAAGGTCGTGGCGCTTGCCGGAGGTGTGGGGGCCGGGAAGTTCCTGCGTGGGCTGGTCCGGGTGGTGCCGCCCGAGGCCCTCACGGTCATCGTCAATACCGGGGACGACATCGTCCTGCACGGGCTGCACGTCTCGCCGGACCTCGACTCGGTGACGTACTGGCTGGGGGGCGTCGGGGGACGAGCCCGCGAGACGTTCCGCGCCACGGATGAGTTGAGGGCCTTCGGCGCCGAGGGGTCGTGGTTCGGTCTCGGTGACATGGACCTGGCCACCCACCTCTTCCGCACGCGGTTGCTGGCCGAGGGGCGGACCCTGTCGGGGGCGACATCGACGCTGGCCGCTCGGTTCGGCGTGACCGCCCATCTCCTGCCGATGAGCGACGATCCGGTGGCGACGCATGTGGAGGTGTCCGACGATGCGGGCGCCGCCTTCGATCTTCACTTCCAGGAGTATTGGGTCCGGCGAGGGGGCAGGGACGAAGTGAAGGCGGTTCGGTTTGACGGGATCGAACTGGCGCGGCCTGCTCCCGGTGTCGTCGAGGCCATCGAGGGCGCCGACGCAGTCCTGCTCTGTCCTTCCAACCCCATCGTGTCGATCGACCCCATCCTCGCCGTACCTCGCATCGGCGAGGCGGTGGCCGCCCGTCGCGGACGAGCGGCCGGGGTCTCTCCCATCGTCGGCGGCTCGCCGCTTCGAGGGATGGCCGACAAGCTGCTGCCGGTGGCGGGGGTGGAGGTCTCAGCAGCCGGGGTGGCGTCGTACTACGCGGGTCGGGGTCTCATCGGAGGTTGGGTGATCGATGGCGTGGATCAGGGGCAGGCAGGGCGGGTTCGAGCAATGGGGATCCGGGTGACCGTCACCGACACGATCATGGTCGACGACGATGCGGCCGAGCGGCTGGCCCGAACCGCGCTCGACACCGCGCTCGGGGACCAGCCGTGACCGTCGAGGTCATCCCGATCCGCGGCATGCCGGACGTTCGGCCCGGCGACGATCTCTCCGGCTTGATCATGGCCGGGCTTCGCGCCGGGAAGCTCACGCTGCAGGACGGCGACGTCGTGGCCGTCACCCAGAAAGTCGTTTCCAAGGCGGAGGGCCGGATCGTCTCCGAGGGGCCGGATGGGAAGGAAGCCTGGGTCAGGCGCGAGAGCCGGCGCGTGGTGGCCAGCCGGGGCGACGTCGTGATCGCCGAGACCCGCCATGGCTTCGTGTGCGCGAACGCAGGCGTGGACGCTTCCAATGTCGCGGCGGGGTTGCTGACGCTCCTGCCGGAAGATCCCGACGGGAGCGCGGAACGGATCCGCACGTCGCTCAGCGGGTCGACCGGGGCCGACATCGGTGTCGTGATCACCGACACCTTCGGAAGGCCGTGGCGGACCGGAGTGGTCAACGTGGCCATCGGATGCGCCGGGCTGCCCGCCCTGGTCGACCTCCGAGGCACCAAGGACGGCCTCGGCCGATTGCTCGAGGTGACGGTGGTGGCTCTGGCCGACGAGGTGGCCGCGGCCAGCGGGTTGGCCATGGGGAAGTCGGACGGGATCCCGGCGGCAGTGGTGCGGGGGGTGCGAGCCGAGGCCGAGGCGTCGCCCGCGTCGGCGCTCGTTCGCCCTCCCGCGGAGGACCTGTTTCGAACCTCTCCCCTCCAGGCGATCCAGGACCGGGTCGACGCCACAGTCTTCAGCGAGCGGGACGTGTCCCGACACGTGGTGGGCGAG
>VAYC01000200.1 GCA_005885025.1 Actinomycetota bacterium
GGGGTCGAGGCGGTCTCGCACTCGCTCCACGACCCCCCGCGTCAGGTACTGCCCGGCCACGGCGAACGGGTCGAGGGTCGGGTCCAGCTCGGCGGTGGCGAGCTGCATCTGAGCCAGCGCCTTGCCGGTCAGCGCCAGCGAGGCCGGCAGCCGAACGTCATGGCGGATGGCGACCTCGGTGATCTCCTGGAGGATCGGACCGAGCTGGATGTCCTTCAGCGAGAGGTGGCGGTACTTCGCCATGAGGTTCCCCAGCTCCTCCTGGAACGACGCCAGGTCGATGTCGCTGCGCTGATCCTCGCCGGCCAGCATCAGCACGACGTCGGAAAGGAACGGGACGTCCTCCTGCCAGAAGGACATCAGCAAGAGCATCAAGAGCTCCCGGATCTCCGGTCCGAGCTCCCCGATCATGCCGAAGTCCAGGAAGTAGATCTTGTCGTTCCACCACAGCAGGTTCCCCGGATGCGGGTCCGCGTGGAAGAACCCGTCGGTCATGATCTGGCGGTAGTAGGACTCGAGCAGTTGACGGGCGGCCTCCGTGCGGGCCTCGCCCTGCGGGGCCTGGCGGATGGGGACTCCCTGGATCTCTTCCATCGTCAGCAACCTCGAGGTCGAGAACTCCTGGTAGACCCTTGTCACGTCCAGGCGCGGATAGGGCCCCAACACCTGGCGCATGCGTTCGATGTTGCCGGCCTCCTGGTGGAAATCCAGCTCGCGCTGCAACGAGGCCGAGAGGTGCTCGAGGATCGCCCCCATGTCGACGATCTGGCGAAAGGCCGGGCGGTCCGCGGTCTTGCCGACGAAGACCTCGAGGAGACCGAGGTCGCGCATGATGTCGTGCCGAGCAGTCGGCCGTTGCACCTTCACCACGACCCGCTCGCCCCCGGTGAGCGTGGCCCGGTGGACCTGGGCAATGGTGCCCGCTGCCATCGGATCGGGGACGATGCTCTCGAACACGTCCTCCCACGGCACGCCCAACTCCTCCTCCATCACGGTCACTACTTCCTGTTGGGTGAGCGGGGGGACGTGGTCCTGGAGCGTGGCGAGCTCTTCCACGAAGGCCGGCGGGAGCAGGTCCGGGCGGGTCGAAAGAATCTGCCCGAGCTTGGCGAATGTGGGACCTAGCTCCTCCAGGGCGGAGCGGAAGCGACGAGCCCGGGACCGCGTGGACTCTTCGTCGCCCTTCGACCGGCTGAAGAGCTCCTTCAACCCATGTCGGGCCATGATTCGCCCGATCGAGGCCGCCCGGCCCAGCAGCTGTCCCTCCACGCCGGTCTCCTCCGCTGCCGAGGCGCGCCCCATCAGGCTGGGAGCGGCGCGGGCCCGGCGGTCTCCGTCCAGCATGGCCGTGTTCACGATGATCACCGTGCACCGGGCGTTGTGGGAGACGCGGTTAGGCACGTTCCCCAAGAGGAACTCCTTGCGACCGCTCATGCCGAGGTTCCCGACGACGACCACGTCCACCTTCTCTCGCTCCGCGGCCTCGACGATGGCACGGGCGGGATCGGAGTCGACGACGACCCTGGCAACACCGCGCGAGCCGGCCAGGGTCGCGGCCAGCTTTGCGAGATCCTGAGCGGCGTAGCTCGCTCGGGTCGCCTCGGCTGCCCCCGCTTCCGTCCCCGGCGCATTCTCCGGCATGAGGACCTGGAGCAGGACGAGCTCGGCGTCGAAGCGGCCGGCCATGTCGGCGGCCCAATCGACGGCCCGGCCGGCGCTCTCCGAGCGGTCGGTGGCGACCAGGATCCGCTTGAGCAACGACCCTCCAAGGTGAGGCGAAGACCCCGAGCGTAGTACATCGGAGCGGGCCCACCCTGCGGAAGAGCGCGTGCTCGAAGGGCTTTGCTGGTCTCCTGCGGCGAGGGGTGGTGCTAGCACGCGGCCAGATAGCCTGGCTTCCCTTCTTGTCGTTGCCGGTCCCGGGCTCGGAGAATCTCATGGCTCCATCCGCCGGAAGGGAGTCGACGCCATGAACGCACTGGAAGTCCGAGGGCTCCGCAAGACCTACGAGAGCGCCGACGCCCAGGCCGCCCCCGTCCGGGCGCTGCGAGGCGTCGACCTGACCATGCACGAGGGGGAGTTCGTGGCGGTGATGGGTCCGTCGGGCTGCGGGAAGTCGACCCTGCTGAACCTGGTGGCGGGATTGGACACCCCGACCGAAGGCGACGTTGCCGTGTCCGGTGAGTCGCTGGCGGGCAAGGACGAGAACGACCTTGCCCGCATGCGAAGGAAGCACATCGGGATCGTCTTCCAGTTCTTCAACCTGCTGGAAGGGATGAGCGTGCTGGAGAACGTGACGCTGCCCGCCATCGTTGCCGGCACCCCGCGGAAGCAGGCGGAGACAAGAGCCCGCGACCTGCTCGACCTATTGGGCCTCGCCGACAAGACGGGGAAGGCTCCCGGAGTGCTCTCGGGCGGCCAGCGCCAGCGACTGGCCATCGCCCGAGCGCTGGCCAATAAGCCCACCCTGCTTCTCGCCGACGAGCCCACAGGCGCGCTTGACTCCGGTGGAGGCGCCGAGGTCATGGAGCTGTTCCGCCGGCTGCACCGCGACGGGCAGAGCATCCTGCTGGTCACCCACGACGACGAGGTCGCCTCGGCTGCCGACCGGATCGTGCAGATGCGCGACGGGCGGGTGACCGACGAGAGCGTTCCCGAACCGGCGGGGGCCCGCTCCTCCTCGCTGTTCGGCCCGGTTCTGGAGGCGCCCCGAGAGGCGCGCGACCGCTGACATGGCGGCGATCCTGGCCCGCGCCCGCGCCGAGCTCCGAACGAGCCTGCGCTCCTCGCTCGCCCTGATCCTGATGCTCGGCCTGTTCGGGGGCACCGTCGCCGCGGCGACGGCCGGCGCTCGCCGGCAGGTCAGCGCGTACCCACGATTCCTCGCCGTCAGCGGCGCACCCGACGCCTTCCTCATCAGCGCACCAGCGGGGGGCGAGGCTCCCATCCCCACCGTCGATCTGGCACGCGCCGCGAACCTCCCGCAAGTGGCTCGGGCGGCCGAGCTTCCCGCGCCATTCGCTGTGGCCACGACGCCGAACGGAGACGTTCTCTGGGACGGCAGCCTGAACATCGTCGGGGCAACGGGCGACCAAGCGGTCGACTGGGTGACTCGACCCCGGGTCCTTGCGGGCCGGCTCCCCGATCCCGACCGAGTGGATGAGGTCGCGGTGGGCTACCGAGCCCACCAGGACCCCCGCGTCCATATCGGAGCCACGATCCAGATCAACCTGGTCAAGCCCGGGGTCAACCCGTTCGAGTTCGTCAGCTCGCCGCCGAAGGAAGATCTTCTTCCGCCCGTCGACGTCCGGGTGGTCGGGACCTTCCTCTTGCCAGGTGAGCTCACGGGGAGCTCGGATGTCTTCGTCAGCGCCGCGTTCTACCGGCTCAATACGCACCGAGGCCTCGAGTTTCCATCGCTGGTCGTCCGGCTGAAGGGCGGGCTGGCCGACTTCCAGGCCTTCGCCAAAGGCGTGGACGCCATCTCACCTGGGGCCCTCGTCTTCTCCCAGGGCGACGAGGTGAAGTTCGTCCGCCAGTCGACGAGCCTCCAATCCACCGCACTGTGGCTCTTCGCGGGGCTGACGGCACTCGCCGGCCTGCTCATCTTCGCCCAGGCGGTGACCCGGCAGACGGTTCTCGGGGCCACCGAGAACCCCACCCTTCGGGCCCTCGGGATGACTCCCAACCAGCTCGTTGGCGTGGCCATGCTCCGGACGGCGGCCATCGGCCTGGCTGGAGCCGTGCTCGCCATGGTCTTCGCCGTGGCGCTCTCGCCGCTCACGCCCATCGGGCTCGCGCGGCTGGTCGAGCCGAATCCGGGCATCGCATTCGACGGGGTCGTCCTCGGTTTGGGGGGCGTCATCTTGGTCGCGCTGGTTCCCCTCCTCGCCGCACTGCCGGCCTGGCGGTCGGCCCGGATCGGCGGAGACCAGCTCGGCACGGCCGCGCCCTCGCGACTGAAGCCATCGGTCGTCGCGGACGCGTTCGCCAAAGTGGGCCTGCCGCCCACTGCAGTGGCCGGCGTCCGGTTGGCGCTCGAGCCCGGCCGGGGCCGGACGGCCGTCCCGGTTCGGAGCACGGTTCTCGGCATCACCGTGGCGCTGGCGGCGTTCGCCGCCTCCTTCGCCTTTCTCGGCAGCTACCGCCACCTGCTGGCCACGCCACGGCTCTACGGCGTCGACTTCGACTTCGGCGCAGGCAACCCCTTCCTCGACAGCAAGGTGTCGCCCGACATCACGCGCATCCTCCGGACGGACCCGGCCGTGGCCAAGTTCAGCGGCGGAAACATCCTGCAGTTCGTCCAGGTCACCGGCCCTGGAGGCGACGCTCAGCGGGTGAACATCTGGGCGTTCGATCCGATCCGGGGATCGCTCCACCCGACAATCGCGGAGGGCCGGTGGCCGCGCTCGGACAACGAGATCGCGCTGGGGTCTCGTTCGATGCGAGCCATCCGCACAGGAGTCGGGGACAGCGTGAGGGTCCAGGCGGGAAGCCTGACCTTGACCATGAAGGTGGTGGGGCGCGGTGTCTTTCCCGAGGGCGGGTTCGGTCCGGGCCTTGGCGACGGCGGTGGCCTCACGTTCCACGCGCTCAAGCGCTTCTACCCGAAGGCCCCGGAAAACGCCTACCCAGTCGATCTGGCCCCCGGAGCTAACGCCGCCGCAGCGACGAAACGGCTCAACCGGGAACTCGAGCCACTGGGAGCCAGCATCACCAGCCTAAAGGACACTCCCAATCTGTCGAACTTGAAGCGGATCCAGTCGCTCCCTTTGCTGCTGGCGGGACTCCTGGCCCTGGCCGGGGCAGCCACGCTGATGCACACACTCGTGTCGTCGATCCGCCGGCGTCGTCGTGACCTGGCCATCTTGAAGACGCTGGGTTTCCTCCGGGGACAGGTCTCGGCCGCTGTGGCGTGGCAGGCCACGACGCTGGTGGTCCTGGCCTTACTGATCGGCCTCCCACTGGGGATCGCCGCCGGCCGATGGGGATGGAACCTCTTTGCGAACCAGCTCGGCGTCGTCCCCGAACCGCAGGTGAGCTTCCTGCCGCTGCTCCTGGCGATCCCGGCCACCGTCCTGCTAGCGAACCTGATCGCGCTCATCCCGGGCCGGGCCGCGTCTCGGGTCCAGCCGGCCATCGTCTTGCGGAGCGAGTGACATGACAACCGTCGTCGCCACGCTGACTGGCCTGTGGGCCGGCGTCGGGATCGTGCTCGCGATCCGCCGGCGGGGGGAGCCCCTCGGCATGATCGTCGTGGCAGGCTCGGCGCTCGCCGCAGCCGGCCTGTTGTGGTCAGGTGTGGCGCCGGTAGCGATCGGCCTCGTCCCCGCCGTCGGGCTCCATCTGCTGCTGGGGATGCCCGACGGCAGGTTGCCCACGGCGCCCAGGAAGGGCGTGGCGCTCGCCGGCTACGCCATCGGCGCGGGAGTGGCCATCTACCTGTGGACCCAGCGCCCCGACATCCCGCCGGCCGCACCGGTCGCCGAGGCGGCCGCGTATGTCATCGCCGGAGCCTTGGGGGTGGCGGCCCGCTACGAGCGGGCCTCAGAAGGCGACCGGCGGCGCATCAGGTGGCTGGCCTTGGCCGCGACGCTCGCGGCCGGGGTGGCTGTGGGAGGCGGCGGTCTTCGCCTGCTGGCGTCGTGGCCGCCCCACGCCGCCGTGGCCGCCGCGGCGGCCACCGGACTCATCCCACTGGGCGTCCTCGCGGGGACATCCAAGCGGCTCGCGGGATCCGTGGACCGGCTCCTCGTCTTCACGATCTCCTTGGCGGGGCTCACGGCACTCGTCGTGGGCGTGTACGTGGCCGTCGTGCTGGGGCTCGGCCGAGCGCCCCGCCAGAGCGAGCGCACACTTCTGATCCTTTCCATGGTGGCGGCAGGAGCTGCAGCGGTGCTGTACCTGCCGGCTCACACCCGGCTCGCCGGTCTTGCCTCCCGCATCGTCTACGGAGGCCGGCCCCCTCCGGACGACGTGCTTCGAACCTTCGGCAGTCGTCTGTCGCGATCCGTTCCGCTCGACGAGCTGCTGCTGCAGATGGTGGAGTCGCTGCGCAGGACCTTGAACCTGGCTTCGGCCGAAGTCTGGACCGCCTCCGGTGGCACCCTCGAGCGCACGGTGTCGGATCCCGAGGGCCCCGCCGCGGAGCTGGCCATCACCGGAGCGGAGGAGGCGACCCTTGCCCGGGCCGGTGTGTCCGGACCGGCGTGGGCCAAGGTGTGGCTGCCGGACCTTCTGAAGGATCGCGAGGATCGGATGCTGCGACTGGCTCCCATCACGCACTCGGGCGAGCTCCTCGGGCTCATCCTCATCCAGCGCGCTGCGGGTGGAGACGCCTTCTCAACCGAGGACGACCGCATCCTGACCGAGCTGGCGCGCCAGGTGGGCCTCACCCTACACAACGTCCGGTTGGACTCCGCCCTGCAGGCCTCGTTGGACGAGGTTCGCCGGCAAGCCGAGGCCCTGCAGGCCTCGCGAGGCCGCATCGTGGCCGCGGGGAACGCCGAGCGTCGGCGGATCGAGCGGAACCTGCACGACGGGGCGCAGCAACACCTCGTGGCGTTGGCAGTCAAGGTCCGCCTGGCCCGCCAACTCTCCGAGCGGGACCCGGACAAGGCCCGGGGACTCATGGAGGAGCTGGGGGGCGACCTCGATGACGCCCTGCAGGAGCTCCGCGACCTCGCCCACGGGATCTACCCGCCGCTCCTCGCCGACAAGGGCCTCCCCGAAGCGCTGGCGGCCGCCGGTCGCCGGGCCAGCCTTCCTACGGAGGTTCGAAGCGACGGCATCGGCCGGTACTCCCCGGAGATCGAAGCTGCGATCTACTTTTGCTGCCTGGAGGCGTTGCAGAACGCCGGCAAGCACGCCGGCGAGGGCGCCCGCGTGGCGGTCCGGATCTGGGAAGAAGCGGGGGGATTGCTCTTCGAGGTCGGCGACGACGGCGTTGGATTCGACACACGCCACACCGGTGTCAGCGCGGGGTTCACGAACATGAACGACCGTCTCGGGGCTGTGGGGGGGACGCTTCGCATCGAGTCGGCGCCGGGACGCGGAACGAAGGTGGCCGGCGCGATCCCGGTGGCGCGGTAGCCTGGGTCGCCGTGAGCCAGGGAGGTGGGATGAAGTGACGCCAAACGCAGGGCTCGGGATCACGGGCCGGGGAGGCCATTCGGCCTTCTATCGGCTGGGGTCTTTCGCGGTCCGCCGCCGGTGGATGGTGCTGGCGGTCTGGGTGCTGATATTCCTCGCGGTGAGCCCGCTGCTCGGCAAGCTGAACGCTCGCCTCTCTCAAGGTGGGTTCGAAGTGCCCGGGTCGCAGTCGGATCAAGTTCGGCGGGCCATCGAGACCGAGTTCAGGGGACAGTTCGAATTCACGGATCTCCTGGTCCTGCATTCGGACTCGTTGACCGCGCAGGACGGGCAGTTTCGCGAGGCGTTCGACGCCGTCCGCGCGGCGCTGATGAAGGCGCCCGGCGTGGCGGCGGTGAGCGACCCCTACGCATCGCCGGAACGTTCGATCTCGAGCGACGGGCACACGCTGACCGCGATGGTGGGGCTGAGCGACACTCAGAACGAGGCGCTGCGACACGCCGACGCTCTGAACGAGTCCGTGGCCCAGGCATCTCGAGGCCAGCCCGTCCAGGCCCTGCTGACCGGGGACGCC
>VAYC01000201.1 GCA_005885025.1 Actinomycetota bacterium
CTGCACTTGGGCCCACGCCGTGTAGACGTCGAGCTCGTTGAGCTTGCCGTCGGGGTTGTTTCGGGTGCTGTTCGAGTTATCCGCCCATACGTAGAAGTAGCTGCCGGACTGGAAGGCCAGCCCCTCGTAGTCGCCGTAGTCGACCCCGTTGTGGGCGCGGTCGTCGTTCGACACTCCCCGGGAGATCCTGCGGTTGGCGAGGAACGTGTCCCCTCCATCCTTGCTCACCGTCGAGTAAATGGTGACGTCGTCGTTGGGCACGCCGTTCGTGTCTCCGGCCCCGTGGTCGCCCTTGTCGTTCCGAGCGTCGTACCAAGCCGCCGCGAGGTAACCGGTGGTTGGATCGAGGGAGATCCTGGGGTTGAACTGGCTCGTCGTGCCCGTGTCGTCGTTGACCCTCACTGCGGTGCTCCACGTTGCGCCATCGTTGTCCGAGTACTGAACCATGATGTCCGTATTGTTGCTCTCGTTGGGGGTCTCCTGCGTCCACAGGAGGTAGACGCGTCCGTCGTGGGCCCCTCCCGTTCGGTCGTATTCCAGCTTGACCTCGATGTCGATAGACCGGCCTGACTGGGCGGGGATGTAGTCGAAGCCGCCCACCTTCGACACGAGGACCGGGGTGGCAGGGCCCATGGGCTGGGGGCCGACGCCATCGGGGTCCAGCGCCTCGTATACGGTGGCCGGCCCCTCGCCCCCGGTCGGATCCTGATAGGCGATCAGGACCTGGCCGTTCGGGCCGATGGCGATGTCACCGTAGTCGCCGGTCTTGTGGCCGGTGCTGGGAACCTCGGGCGGGCCGAACGCGCCGACTTCCCCGAGGCCGCTCACCGTGGCGCCCTGGTTCACGATGGTGCTTGCTGTGTACGTCACCCACACCTGGTTCTCGGCCGCCACGATCGACGGCTGGTCGCCGGCCCCGAGCTGCGGGCTGCGTCCGCGGTTCGCCTTGCCGGGAGCGCCGAGGTTGCCCGAAGGACTTGCCAGGGTCGCCAGCGGGCTGAATGTGGCTCCCCCGTCGATGGAGATCGCCACCTCTACGGTGATGCTCGAGGTCAGGTAGGTGAGGAAGATGTTGCCGAACTGGTCTGAGGCCAGGCTGGGGTCGCAACAGGCGAATCCGAGGTTGTCGCCGTCCGCGATCCTGTCCCTGTTCCAGGTCCTCCCCCCGTCGACGGACCACCCGTGGAACAGTGCGTTGCCCGCCTCTTCGTTGGAGACCACCGTCATCTGAAGCGGATTGACCTGGTTGATGGCGATCGCGGTCTCCGCCTGGTTGCCCCGCTCCCGGCTGATGTTGACGTTCTTGGGGACGGCCCGGGTCCGCCCTGCTGCGCCCGCCGGGGCACCTACACCCGCCGCCAAGATGGCCGGGGCGATGAGGGCAGACGAGAGACGGAGCACCGACCGGCGGATGCGCACAAGAGCCTCCTCAGCTCAGGGTGACCGGCCATGGTACACGGCGCCACCGTGTCGGCGACAGGAGATTCGGGATGGTTCGTGGCTATGTTGGAAGCGGGGACAGCAGATACGTTTCGCTCTCCACGACGAGCTCGGCCCGGTCCGGGCGCACCGGTCATCTCGGCCGCCATCGTGCACACCACTTAAACTAAAGAGCGAGTGGGTGGTCGCGATGGATCGGGCGGGTAGCGTGGAGTCGGAGGATCGAACGGGCAGGGCGCCCCCGCCGCCTCTTCCTTACGAGCCCAAGCGCTGGATCTCCACGACGATCGTTCTCCTCCTCCTGGCCATCGCGCTGGTGTTCGCCTTCCTGGTCGAGTCGCTTCGAGCCGATCAGTACACGCTTTCGTTCGTCACCGGAGGGCTCCCGGTCTCCGACACGGAAGTGCTGGCCAACCACCAGCGTCTCGTGCGGGACTGCACGCTCTTGGTGATCCTGACCGTGGCCGTGGCGGTGCTCTGGGCTATTTGGCAGTACCGGGCCCACGCGAACGTGCGAGCCCTGGTCTCGGGGGCGCGTTTTCGGCCGCTGTGGGGCCTCGCATCGTGGGTCATCCCCGGCGCGAACCTGGTGCTGGCGCCGCTGGCCATGCGCGAGCTGTGGAGGGCCAGCAACCCTGACGTGGAGGACTGGCGGCGAGCGAGGACGACCCCGTTGCTGTGGTTGTGGTGGCTGCTGATCCTGGCCGGGTTGTCCCTGGCGGTGTGGTCGTTGCTCCCTGTGGTCGGTGGAGGCGTCACCACGTCCGACCTCTTCATACGGGATCACCGTGCCGTCATCGCCGGCGGCCTCGGCATCCCGGCCGCCGTGGCGGCGGCCCTCCTGTTCGGTCTGCTGCAAGGAAGGATGGTCCTGAAGGAAGATCGCGTACGTCTGGGGGTCTGGAAGGCCTGGTCGGAGCGCTAGGAGGATCGCCGCAGGCCCTGGCCGGGCTCGTTTCTTGCCTCGCGCCGCCCCAGCACGCAGCCGGGAGCCACCAAGGCCATCAGCAGCAACAACGAGGCGATACCCACCAGGACCCCGCCCGACACCGGGCTGGGGTCAGTCTGAGCGGTGGCCGAGGCCGACCGAGGATCCAAAGCGTCCTCGCCGGACCCTTCTCCGAAGTCGTACTTCCCGTGAAGGGCCTGGGCCTTCGCCAGCCAGTACTGGAGGGTGTCCGGGTTCAGGACGGCATGGCCGACTCGTGAGGCGACCAGCGCCGAGGCCTTCTGCTCGGCGATGACCAGCCACGCGTCGACGAACGATTTCGGGGGCACGGGGATGCCGTGCGGTTGGACCTCGAAGTGCAAGTGAGGGCTTGTGGCCAGGGCGTCGCCGGTGTTCCCCACATACCCCAAGACCTGCCCCACGTGGACCTGCTGGTGCAGGGCCAGCCCCGCGGCGAACCCGGAGAGGTGGGCGTAGAAGTACTGGGTCCCGGCGGCGTCGGTGATCTCGACGCCGAGTCCACTGACCGGGCCGATCACTCGCTGGCTCACGAAGCCGTCGGCCGCTGCCACCACCGGAGTTCCAATCTCCGCGAACATGTCGAGCCCCTCGTGCAAGTGGGGGAACGGGCAACATCGGTAGGCGTGCCAGTCGTTCTGCCACCAGGCCAGCCCGGCGACGGGGAATGGGCCGACCACTTGCAGGATGTCCGAGAGCTGGGGCGTCCCGTTGGTCGACAGCTCGCTCAGCATCGCCATCAGCGGGGCCGTGCTGTTCGCCCCGGTCGGAGCGGCCGGGACCGGAAGCGGGCCCGGCGGCACCAAGGGCGTGCTCGGCGGACTCGATCCGCCGGTCCCGCCCGGAGACGGCGAAGGCCTGGGAGAGGGCGAATGGGTCG
>VAYC01000202.1 GCA_005885025.1 Actinomycetota bacterium
GACCACTCCGTCGAGCTGGACGGCGATGTCGTAGCCAACTCGCAGGGCCAGGCCGCCGCCCCGCCGGATGGGGAGTCTCGCGACCAGCGCGCCGGCCGACCGCGCCACCTCGGCGGTGGCGTCTTCGGAGGCGTCGTCGATGACCAATGCCACCACCGGGTATCCCTCCACCTCCTCCGGCATGGCATGGAGCACGGCGCCGACGTTCTCGGCCTCGTTGAAAGCGGGCATGATCACGACGACTCGCTGCCCCGAAGGAACCTCCTTGGCCTGCATGCGGTCGAACGATTGCAGGGACAGGGCCTCGACCAGCATGCGGATGCTCCTCGCTGCGGAGTCGATCGTGGACATGTTGCGGAACAGCAGCAGGAAGGCCACGACGTTGGCGAACAGGAGGACGCCGATGAGGCGGCCCCCGGTGCCCTTCTTGAACTTGAATACATCGAAGACGGGGTTGAACACGACGGGGGCGATGGCCAGGAGGACGATGAGCATTCCCACCAGCCACGTGATGAGGAGGCTGAGCCGAGAGATGTTCCTTCGCTGGTGCTGGCGGGCCGCCCCGACCAACAGGAGGACGGCGAAGACCCCTCCGACGACACGAAGTGCGATCATCCTTGCCCCCTGGCCCGCCGGCTAGCCCGCGACGGATTCGCGCTCCTGCGCGGCCGGCCGCCAACGGGTCTTTGGCATGATGGCCTTGGTGATGACGCGGTCCTTGTGATCCTCGATCTTGGCGAACATCGATTCGACCAGTGTCTCGGACAGGTAATGCGGCTTCAGCCCGAGATCGAGGAGCGCGGAATGCTTGGCGTTGTAATAGTGCTCCTCCGCTTCCACCCTGGGATTGTCCAGGTGCTCGACCCTGACATCGAGCCCGTACTCGGCTCCGGCACGCTGCACCAGATCGGCCAGCTCGTTGATGGAGAACTGCTCGGTGAACTGGTTGAACACCCGGAACTCGCCCGGGGCTGGCGGGTTCATCGTGGCCAGGTCGACGCACTGCAGGGTATCGAGGATGTTGAGGTAGCCCCTGGTCTGCCCGCCCCGGCCGTACACGGTCAGGGGATGGCCGATCACGGCCTGGAGGCAGAACCGGTTGAGGGCCGTGCCGAACACCTCGTCGTAGTCGAATCGAGTAGCGAAGCGGGAATCGAGCCTGGTCTCGTCGGTCTCGATTCCGTACACCACGCCCTGGTTGAGGTCGGTGGCTCGCATGCCCCAGATGCGGCAGGCCAAGTGGATGTTGGTGGAGTCGTGCACCTTGGAGGCGTGATACCAGGACCCGGGCAGTTTGGGAAACGGCAACCGGTCCTCCCTGCCGTTGTGGTGGATGAGGATGTAGCCTTCCTCCAGGTCGATGTTCGGCGTGCCGTACTCGCCCATGGTGCCGAGCTTCACCATCTGGGCGTCGGGAGTGAAGTCGCGCATCGCCCACAGGACGTTCAGCGTGGAAACGACGTTGTTGTACTGCGTGAAGACAGCGTGCTCCCGGCTGATGAAGGAATAGGGAGCCGAAGGCATCTCCCCGTAGTGGACGATGGCCTCGGGTTCGAAGTCCTTGAAGAGCCGCTCCACCACGGCCCAGTCACACAGGTCGCCTTCGGTCACCCCGATGCGGTATCCGGTGACCTGCCGCCAGGCATCCGCCCTGGCCGGGAGCGAGTCGAGGACGGGGGTGAGGGAGTCCGTGCCGGCTTCCAGATGCGCCCTCCGCCGGAGGTAGTTGTCGACCGTGTGCACGTCGTGCCCGCGGGCCGAGAAGTACATGGAGGTGGGCCAGCCCAGATAACCGTCACCACCCAAGATCAGGATCCGCATCGTTTCCCTCTCCTTCGATGAGCCCGGCGGCCGGAATGTGCCGGGGTCGAAGCGAGCATATTGTACGGGCTGCAGGCGCTCGGTCAGGGTCCCCCGTACGCACTGGTCAGCACTGAGGCGTCAACGCCGATCGTCTGCCGTGAGGCGATGACCAGCTTGACCTCGTCGTGCACGAATCCGAAGCCAGGAGTGTCGTAGGTGTACAGGCGCCATACACCGTCATTGGAGACGGTGAACGTCTTGGATCTCTTGTGCTCGTTGCCGTTGGCTTCAAAGACCACCACCCAGATGGTGACCGAGCAACTGGAAGTGTTTTCCGGCCCGCACCGAAGGGCCGTCTCCGCGTGGTAGGTGGTGGTTCCGGTGCCGTCGAAAGGGCGTCGCTCGCGCATGGACATGCTCTGCCCCGGAGACGGAGTGTCCACCCAGTGCCAATTGCCGCTGTAGCTTCCGCCCCTGGTGCGGGTCGCCGTCCCACCGCTCCAGGTCCAGGCGTACGTGCCGGCCGACTCGACGTACGGGTCGAGGATCAGGTTCTTCAGGTAATTCCAAGTGCTGTCCTGGTAGAACGTGGGCACGATGTCCGGCCACAGTACCTTCTGGGTCGCGCACGTCTGTGTGCCCCACTGGGACATCCGGCCGGCGTACTGTCCCTCGACAGGGGCGCAGGGATCACCCGGCGCGCCGGCGAAGTACTGGCTCAGGAACAGACCTCCGTTCTTGTAGAGCACGCTCCCCAGCGTGGCGTACACGGCTTGATCCGTGGCCGCCGTCGACCACGTCGGGTCGAACACCTGGTCGCCGGTCCCGTCGACGAGATCCGCGCACCCGGTCCCGCCGCTGTACGCGTGACCAATCATGGCCCGGTAGCCGGCGTACGTCTTGACCGCCACAGCGCCCGCTCCAAGCGAGTCGGCGTCCCAGGAGGGGATCCATTCGTTCGGAAGGACGTGGGCGGCATAGAAGGCGAAGTCGTACTGCTCGGACACCGAATCGTTGGTGATCCACACCTTGATGGTGGAGGTAGGTACGAGCTGATAATTCCAACCAGTGCAGGTGTACGTGTAACTCGACGCCGGGGCCTCGGGCGGGTGGCTGGCCCGACGTTCGGCTGGAGTGAGCACCTGGTGGTCCCAGTCCACCGACCGAAGCTCGACGTGCAGCCTCAGCGTGTCGTTCGGATACAGAGGAACCCCGTGGATCGTCCACCGTCCCCACGAGGGCGCCGTGACGACAGCGCGGATGCGGCGATAGGGATCCTTCGTCGGAAGCGGATTGCCGAAGCGGAAGAACCCGTTGCGGCCCGAGGTCGTGCTGACGCCGAAATCGGGGAGCGTCACCGTGGCCCCGGCCACCGGCCTCTTCGTGGACTCGGCGAGGACCACACCTTCCACGTGGCCGACCGGGGGCAACGCCGAGCCGGCAGCGCTTGCCCCAATGGTGAGCAGGAAGACGACCCCAGCACCCAGGACGATGGGACGGAGAAGGGCGCCGCAATTCGCAACCTTGTTGTCAGCATCTGGAAGAGGTTGCATCGATCCTCCCGAGGCCGGAGCGACGTGAACACTCGGACGTGGACGGAGCGGGATGGGCTCCTACGTTTTCACGGACCATATCGGCCTGTCCAGTCGGGGCTTGACACGTGGGCCCGGTGAGCCAGTCATGCCGCATCCTGCCTGCTCCCCGATGACCTCCGGCACACGCCATGATGCGAGGGTGCACGAGGTGACGGCCAGGGAAGCCCCGGGCTCGATTCGGCCCGCCCGGTCTTTTCCCTCTTTGGCGCTCCCGATCGCGGCGTTCGTGCTGGGGGCCGCGATCTTCGCGTTCTACTTCCTGGTGTACCGGATCCGTCTGTTCCCGGTGCCGGTTGGATTCGACACCTCCTGGTACGTGTGGCGGGCGAGGTACGTGGGCGAGCACGGCCTGGGTCCGCTGGATACCGC
>VAYC01000203.1 GCA_005885025.1 Actinomycetota bacterium
CGTTGCAGTGGATCGACGACTATCGGATCGACGCCCTCCGCCTGGATGCCGCAGACCGGATCGAGGACCGATCACCGAAGCACTTCCTTCAAGAGTTGGCGGAGACGGTACAGGGCCGGGCCGCCCAACTGCGGCGTCACGTGCACCTGATCGCCGAGAGCTGTCTGGACCGGGGGCAGATGGTCGAGCCGCGGGAACGCCATGGCTACGGCCTCGACGCGCAGTGGGCCGACGACTTCCATCACTCGGTGCATGCGCTCCTGACCGCGGACCGTAGCGGCTACTACAAGGATTTCGGCGCGCTCGAACAGCTCGCCCGCGCGTACCGCAACGCCTTCATCTACCGCGACCCGTACATCCCCCACCGGGCAAGGGTCCCCGGCACCCCCGCCCAACAGATACCCGGCGAGCGGTTCGTCGTGTTCGCCCAGAATCACGATCAGGTGGGCAACCCGATGTTCGGGGAGCGTCTCTCGAAGCTGGCCGGCTTCGAGGAACTGAAGCTCGTTGCGGGCCTGATGTTGCTCTCGCCGTTCATCCCCCTGTTGTTCATGGGTGAGGAGTACGGCGAAGAGGCGCCGTTCCCCTTCTTCGTCAGCTTCTCCGATCCGGCGCTGTCCGACGCGGTGCGGGACGGCCGCATCCGTGACTTCGCCGCGTTCGAGTGGGCGGGCCAGCCGCCCGATCCCGCGGCCGAATCCACGTTCGAGCGCGCGAAGCTCGATCACGCGCTGGGGGACTCCGGAAGGGGCCGGCTGCTGTCGAACCTGTACCGTGAGCTGTTGCGGCTGCGGCGGGAGGTAGGGGCGCTGGCTCGACGGTCTCGGACGGATCTCGAGGTGATGGCGGATGACACACAGGGAGTGCTGATGGTCAGGCGATGGGATGGACACGGCGAGGCGCTGGCCGTCTTCAACACGGGCGAGGCCGGCGGGTCGGTTGCCGTGGCCCCCGGCACGAGGTGGCAGAAGGCGATCGATTCGTCGGAAGAGCTGTGGGGCGGGAGCGGCGCCGGAGTGCCCGGTCTCTTCGACGGCTGCATCGAACGAACGCTGGAGCTGAAGCCGCGGTCGTTCGTCCTCTTCATCGGCGAGTCGAACCCAGAGGTAGCTCGGTGATGCGCGTGTGGCCGGGGAGCCCTTATCCGCAGGGGGCGACGTGGGACGGAGAGGGAGTGAACTTCTCTCTCTTCTCCGAGAACGCCGAAGCCGTGGATCTCTGCTTGTTCGAGCAGCCCGACGACCCTTTCGAGTCGCACCGCATCCAGATGCGCGAGCGAACCGACCTCATCTGGCACTGTTACCTGCCCGACGTCCGCCCTGGGCAGCTCTACGGCTATCGCGTGCACGGCCCGTACGAACCGGCCGAGGGCCATCGGTTCAACCCGAACAAGCTCCTGATCGACCCGTACGCCAAGTCGGTGTCCGGGACCATCGAAAAATGGTCGGACTCGATGTTCGGGTACGCGATCGCCCACCGCGATGAGGATCTGTCCTTCGACGAACGGGACAGCGCCGGCGACATGCCGAAGTGCGTGGTCATCGATCCTTCCTTCACGTGGGGGGAGGACCGCAAGCCGCTGACGCCATGGAACCGCACGGTCATCTACGAGTGCCACCTCCGCGGTATGACCATGCTCCACCCGGACATCCGCGACGAGATCCGGGGGACCTATCTGGCCATGGCCTCGGATCCGATCATCGACCACCTGCTGTCGCTCGGTGTCAGCGCCGTCGAGCTCATGCCGGTGCACCAGTTCGTGGCCGACCGTCAGCTCGTCGAGCGAGGACTGACGAACTACTGGGGCTACAACACCATCGCCTTCTTCGCGCCGCACGCCGCGTACGCCACCGGTGGCTTGGGCCAACAGGTCACGGAGTTCAAGTCGATGGTGAAGGCGTTCCATCGGGCGGGGATCGAGGTCATCCTCGACGTCGTCTATAACCACACGGGGGAGGGGAACCAGCTCGGGCCGACGCTATCGCTTCGCGGCGTGGACAACGCCTCGTTCTACCGCCTCAGCCCGGACGACCGCCGTTACTACCAGGACTTCTCGGGGACCGGAAACAGCCTGAACATGCTGCACCCCCGGACCATCCAGCTGATCATGGACAGCCTCCGCTATTGGGCGGTGGACATGCGCGTGGACGGGTTCCGGTTCGACCTGGCGCCGGTCCTGGCGCGCGAGCTTCACGAGGTCAACCGGCTGGGTACGTTCTTCGACATCATCCAGCAGGACCCGCTGCTTTCGCAGGTGAAGCTCATCGCCGAGCCGTGGGACGTCGGTCAAGGTGGGTATCAGGTCGGGAACTTCCCGGTGGGTTGGGCGGAGTGGAACGGCAAGTATCGCGACTGCGTGCGGAGATTCTGGCGTGGTGATCCGGGACAGGTGGCCGAGCTGGCCTACCGGATCTCGGGGTCGAGCGACCTCTACGCCGCAAGCGGGCGGCGGACGTACGCAACCATCAACTTCGTCACGGCCCACGACGGGTTCACGCTGAACGACCTGGTGAGCTTCGAGCAGAAGCACAACGAGGCGAACGGCGAGAACAACCACGACGGCTCGGACCAGAATTTCAGTCGGAACTGGGGCGTAGAGGGTCCCACCGATGCACCTCGCATCGAGCAGCTGCGCGAGCGGATGCAGCGGAACTTGCTGGCCACGCTGATCTTCTCCCAGGGCGTCCGGATGCTCGTCGGCGGCGACGAGCTGGGACGAACCCAGCTCGGCAACAACAACGCCTACTGCCAGGACAACGAGGTGAGCTGGGTGAACTGGGACCTCACCGCCTCGGGGCGGCAGCTGCTCCAGTTCACTCGCGACGTGCTGGAGATCTTCCGTTCCAACCCGGTCCTGCGGCGCAGGAGCTTCTTCACGGGCAGGCTCATCGCCGCGGAGGGCGTGAAGGATGTCATGTGGATCCGTCCGGACGGCCGGGAGATGTCCGCCGAGGACTGGGCGGACACGGACAACCAGGTGCTCGGGATGCTGGTCGACGGCCACGCCACCGACGAGCTGGACGAACGTGGCCGCCCGATCTACGGGGACACGCTGCTGTTGATCCTGAACGCGGGGGCCAAGTCACGGCCCTTCGAGCTTCCCAAGGGAGATGGAAACGGGGCGTGGCAGGAAATCATCAACACCGGCCGGACGGAGGCCACCACCCCGCACGCCCACCGGAAGGAGCAGGCGTTGAGCGTGGCGGCCCACTCGCTGGTGCTGTTGCGGTGGGGCGAAGAGCTGTAGTCACGATCGGCTGAGGCCGAAGAGGGCCCGGCCCTCATCCACCAGCGCTGCCGCCTCGGGATCCGTCGAGCTCGCCGCACGGTCGAGCACACGGAGCGCGGCCGGCGTGTCGAGGTCCTGGTCGAGTGCCGCATAGAACGCCTCTCGGGTGGCCGGGCCGTCCCCCGGATCCGAAGTGGAGCGGCCGAGGTCCGTTTCGTCGAACTCCCAGTCCTCTCGGTAATGGCGCCGAAGCAGGAAGTCGCGAAGACGCATGGCCGAGTGGCGCGTCAAGAGGTCGTGGACGAAGGCCAGGTTTCCCAGCGACTTGCTCATCTTCTCCCCGGCCATACGGACCGCGCCAGTGTGCATCCATCGACGGACGAACGGCCGCGGGCCGGGGACGCCTTCGGCCTGCGCCAGCTCGGACTCATGGTGCGGAAAGATGAGGTCCGAGCCGCCACCGTGGATGTCCACGG
>VAYC01000204.1 GCA_005885025.1 Actinomycetota bacterium
TGGATCGCCGCCGCGGGCCAGCTGCTGGCGTTCTTGCCGCCCCTCCTGTCCCCCGTTCGCCGACTCCGAAGCCTGCCCGACGCGGTTCCTACGTCCTGACCCTGGTCAGCGGCTCCGGCTCCATTCGACCTTGACCGTCTGGCGCCAGAGGCTCAGGACCGAGTCGTCGCCATCGATCTCCAGTCCTTCGGGTGACCGCCGGTTCCACAACAGGAGGTGGAGGTCGGACGCGGGGGCCTGGACGGAGCAGTCCGCCGGAGCATCCTCGCGGCTCACCTCGACCGTCTCCCCGAGCCGGACGAGCCATTCACCCCCCGTGTCCGTGGCGTGCAGGTGAAGCGTTCGAGGCGGGTCGACCGGTTCACCGCCGGCTCCACCGAGGAATCCGAACAGCATCTCCTCGATCCCATCTACCGCGAACCGCGGAGGGAACGAGGTGATCTCCGTCCGCCCACCTGGGCTTTCCGCGTCGGCGCGATGGATTCCGGTCTCGTGCGCTTGCCGGCGGGCCCAAAACGCGACCGGAGAGGGCGCCGGGAGGAACGTCCAGCACTGGGTGTTCGGCTCCGCGGTCTCCAGCGTGCGGAGCAGCCGCGCGTGCCCTTCACGAAACCATGGCAGCAGATGGGCGTCGGCGGGCACCGGCCCCGCCACCTCCGGGAGCTCAGTTGGTCCGATCGGCTTCAGGCGGCCCTCGGCCAGATGTGCCCTCGCCCAGCGGTGGACGTCCCCCACGTGGCGGACCAGGTCGCGCATCCGCCACTCCGGGCAGGTCGGGATGGGCGTGTCGAGATCGCTCCGTTCCGCCGCCGCAGCGAGCAGCTCACCCTCACGGCGCAGCGCGTCGAGATGCTCACCCACCTCCACGAGGCGGGAGTGTATCCGTCTCGGGATGATGCCGGATCTAGCCGGGCGTCAGCAGGACGCATCGAGCCGCGGGGAGGCCGGAGGCCATCTCCGTCCAGGTGGCGCCCTCGTCACCAGACCCGAACACACGCCCGTCCTCGGTGCCGAAGGCGGCCGCTCCCTCGTCGGGCAGTGCGTCGAGGCAGAGGCTGTCGATGTTGTGCTCGAACCACTCCGGGAGTCCGCTCCGGCAACGTTCGAACGCGCCTCCACGGGCGGCCCCGCGGTACAGGGCGCTCCGGCCACCCCTCGGTCCCGTCGAAGCGGAGACCAGGACCGTGTCGCCGCTCAAAGCGACGCCCCGGCAGTACACCGCGTGGAGGCCCTCGGTCCTGATCGCCCACGATGCCCCGCGATCCTCGCTGACCGCCAGTCCTCTGGCGCAAGCCGCGAGCACTCGCCCGTCGACCGCCCATACTCGATGAACGTCCGCGTCGATGTCGATCGTCGGCTCCCACGTCGCGCCCTCGTCCTCCGAGCGGACGACCCCGCCCACATGGACGTTCACGTAGAGGAAGTTCGAGTCCTCGGAGATCGACCGCGCGTCGGGCGGCCCGCCCCATGGCGTGTACCAGTCGTCGCGTCCTTCCACCTTGTCGAAAGGCTGGACGCGCTCGAGGCCTTCCCCACCCACCCGGTACAGGCGAGCGTCCGAGGCGCCTACCAGGACGCCCGGCCGAGTGTCGGCGATACAGTTCGCCCGGAGGTGCTCCCCCTCCAGCGTCGCGTTCCGTGCCCAGTCGCCGGGGCCGTCCGTCCGCCAGACCTCCGCTTCGTCAAGGATCGCCCAGAGGTTTGAATAGTCGGGCCCGGGTGCGAGCGCCGACACCTTCCGCCCGGCGTGCTGCACGGACCCGGGACTACTGCGGTCGCCGAACTCGTGCAGACCGTCGTCGGTCCCGACCAGGATGCGCATCGTCGTCTCCCGCCGGCCCTACCGCACCGAGCGGGCGTTCACCCGGAAGTTCTGCGCGTCGGCCGCGGCGGCGACCTTTTCGATCCCCCAGGACACGATCCGAGTCGGACGGATCCGGAAGAACTGCGGGGCGAAGTTCGAGAACCTCGGGTTGACCGTCTCCCCGCCCGTCTCGTGCAGCTCTGCGGTCCCACGGACCTCGATGGCTCGAGCCTGGCGCGGCCTGGGGATCACGTCGTCGATCAAGAGGGTGACGCGCTGGTTGCCCTGCGCGTCGCGCCATTTCTTCGTCCCGCCGAAGAACATGCCACCGACGTCGATGGTGTCCTCTTCCTCGTTGTAGTGAAACGTCACCGGCGTGATGTGGGGCTGGCCGTCGGGGCCAACGGTCGCCACCCTGGCGAGAGACTGCCCGCCCAGATACTCGAGCTCCGACACCGTGAAAACGCTCATCCCTGACCCTCCCGACTCGTTCTCCGGGGCCCCTCGGGCGCCCCACCAGCGTGCCGGCAGACTACCCCGTACCGGGGAAGCCAGCCGGACGATAGGCTGCCCAGCATGAAGACGGAGACCGTGGATCCGCTGAGGTCCCCACCTCCGGCGTTCGGCTTGCCGGAGGCCGAGCAGGTCGCCGGGCGAGTCTTCGGGGTGGCCGGCCTGCTCACCCCATTGCCGAGCGAGCGCGACCTGAACTTCCGAGTCGATGACGGGCGAGGGACATCGTTCCTCCTCAAGCTCCAAAACCCGGCGGACGACGCGGACGTGGTCGAGATGCAGACGGAGGCCATGCTGCACGTGGCCCGCAACGAGCCCTCCCTCCCCGTCATGAGGATCGTGCCCACACTGAGTGGCGAGCACTGGGCCGAGGTCCCGGGTGAGGACGGGAGGATCTCGCTGGCCCGTTTGTTCACCTTCCTCGAAGGCCACAATCCCGCCGCGGAGGAACTGGACCCGCAAGCACTTCACGCTTGGGGCGTCACGGTGGCCCGGCTCGGCCGCGCCCTGCGGGGCTTCTTCCATCCGGCCGCGGGCTACCCGATCCTGTGGGACGTCCGGCGAGCCTCCGCGCTCCGGCCGATGGTCCCCCACATTCGGGACGAGCGGCGACGGGCCCTGGTGGAGCACGTTCTCGACCGGTTCGAAGCGAACGTGACCCCGGCTCTCGGAAAGCTCCGAGCCCAGGTCATCCACAACGACATGAGCCTGGACAACGTGCTGGTCGATGTCCGCGGCCGCATCACGGGCATCACGGACTTCGGTGACATGACGCATACGGCGCTGGTGTGCGATCTGGCCGTCGCCCTCTCGGACGTGCTGGACGGTCGACCCGATTCGCTGGACGTGGCGGGGGCGATGATCGAGGGATTTCAGTCGGTCACGCCCCTGGAGGAGGAGGAGCGGAGACTGCTCGCCGATCTCGTGGCGACGCGGTCCGCCATCGCCATCGTCATCTCCGCATGGCGGCTGGGCCTGTATCCGGAGAACTCCGCCTACGTCTCCACGTTCGGCGACGGCGCCTGGCGGCTGCTCGAGCTCTTCGAGGCCGAAGGGTTCGACCAGGTGGGCGGGCGGCTCCGTGAGACCAGCCGGCCGGGAGCGCTCCCCTACCGCCCCGCGCCGAGCGACGACCTGCTGGTTCGGCGGAGAGGGGCCATGGGGCGGGCGCCGCTCTCCTACCGGCGACCCGTCCACGTCGTCCGTGCCGAGGGGACGTGGATGTATGACGCCGAGGGTCGGCGCTATCTGGACGCGTACAACAACGTGCCGGTCGTCGGCCACGGCCACCCGCGGGTGGTGGAGGCCATCGCCGAGCAGACCCGCCATCTGAACACGAACACGCGGTACGTGCATGAGGCTGCGGTCGAGCTGGCCGAGCGATTGCTTGCGTCGATGCCCCGCACGGCCGGGTTCGACCGCGTCCTGTTCGCGAACTCCGGGAGCGAGGCGAACGACGTGGCCTGGCGGATCGCCAGGTTTGTGACGGGCCGGCCGGGGGCGATCGTGTCCGAGTTCGCCTACCACGGCGTCACGGAGGCCACCGCCGACCTGTCGCCGGAGGAATGGCCTCGCGGATACGCGCCTGCCCACGTGGCGCTGGTTCCCGGCCCCGATGGATATCGCGGTCGGTATCGGCGAGAGGATGCGAGATGGGCCAGCCGTTACGGCGCGGAGGTGGGGGTCGTGGCCGCCGCCCTGGAGGATCGAGGAACACCGTTGGCGGCCATGTTCGTCGACCTCGCTTTCACCAGCGATGGGATCCTCTGCCC
>VAYC01000239.1 GCA_005885025.1 Actinomycetota bacterium
GGGGGCTGCGCGACCTCCGCGATCGGTACGCGGACCTCATTCGCAAGCGCTTTCCGGACTTCCCCCGGCGGGTGTCCGGCTACAACCTGGACGGGCTGCTTCCCGAGAACGGGTTCAACCTCGCGTACGCGTTGGTCGGTACCGAGGGGACCTGCGTCACGATCCTGGAGGCGACCCTCCACATGGTTGCGAGCCCGCCGGCCCGCTCGCTGGTGCTCGTGGCGTTCGAGGACATCTACTCGGCCGCGGCGCAGATGGGCGCCGCCCGCGAGCACAAGCCGATCGCCTTGGAGGGGTTCGACCAGGTCCTGGTCGCCAACAACAAGAAGCTCGGTAGGCATGTCGAGGAGCTCGAGCTGCTTCCCGAGGGCAAGGGATGGATGCTGGCCGAGTTCGCGGCAGAGTCGAAGAAGGCATCCGACTGCGGAAGGCCCCAGGCTTCACGGGCGAGAGGCTCTACAACAACCCTGAGGCCGAAGCCAAGATCTGGGAGGTCCGGGAGTCCGGGCTGGGAGCCACCGCGTTCGTGCCGGGAGAGCCCGACACCTACGAGGGATGGGAGGACTCGGCCGTCCCGCCCGAGAACCTGGCCGGTTACCTTCGGGACCTTCGGGCGCTCTTCGACAAATACGGGTACGCCTGCGCTCTGTACGGTCACTTCGGGCAGGGATGCGTGCACACCCGGATCGACTGGGATCCGCACACGGAAAAAGGGATCCAGAAGTTCCGGTCGTTCCTGGACGAAGCCACCGACCTTGTGCTGTCCCACGGCGGCTCGCTGTCCGGGGAGCACGGGGACGGGCAGTCGAAGGCGGAGTTCCTCCCGAAGATGTACGGACCCGAGATCGTGGAGGCGTTCCGCGAGTTCAAGTCGGTCTGGGACCCGGAGTGGCGGATGAACCCCGGCAAGGTCGTTCGGGCAAAGTCGTTCGGCCCCACCGGATGGACGAGAACCTTCGACTGGGCACCGACTACCGCCCCCCGGAGGTGAAGGTCCACTTCTCCTATCCCGAGGACCACGGCAGCTTCGCCCACGCCACCAACCGATGCGTCGGGGTAGGGAAGTGTCGGCACATGGGTGGGGGCACGATGTGCCCCAGCTTCATGGCCACCCGCGAGGAAGAGCACGCCACGCGGGGCCGGGCTCGGATCCTGTTCGAGATGATGAGCGGCAAGGGGGAGATCGAGCTGTGGAAGAGTGACGAGGTCCGCCGCGCCCTTGACCTGTGCCTGTCGTGCAAGGGCTGCAAGAAGGACTGCCCCGTCGGCGTCGACATGGCCACCTACAAGGCCGAATTCCTCTCGCACTACTACCGGGGGAAGCCTCGGCCGCGGGTGGCTTATGCGATGGGAATGATCGGGCGGTGGGCGAGCCTCGGGTCGCGGGCCCCCGGACTAGCGAACTTCCTGCTGCAGACCCCCGGGATCTCCGGCGCCCTGAAGCGCATGGCCGGGATCGCCCCCGAGCGGGCGGCGCCCACGTTCGCTCATCGGACGTTTCGGGACTGGTACGGGCGGCGAGGCTCGAGGGCCCAGCCGGGAAGCCCACACGTCCTTCTGTGGCCCGATACGTTCGTGAACTTCTTCCATCCCGGTGTGGGAAAGGCCACGGTCGAGGTCCTGGAGCGGGCGGGCTACCGCGTCACGCTGCCCAAGCGCGCGCTGTGCTGCGGCCGCCCCCTCTACGACTATGGGATGCTCGACACGGCCGAGCGGTGGCTCCACAAGATCCTTCGGACGCTTCGAAACGACATCAGGAACGGCGTGACGATGATCGCCATGGAGCCGTCGTGCCTGGCCGTCTTTCGGGACGAGCTGCCGAACCTCATGCCGGACGACGAGGACGCCAAGCGCCTCTCCCGGCAATCGGTGTTGCTTTCCGAGTTCCTCGAAGGGCGCCGGTGGGAGCCGCCTCAGCTCGCCGGCCGCAAAGCCGTCGTCCAGAGCCACTGCCACCACAAGGCGGTCATGGGATTCGAGAGCGACCAGACGATGCTTGAGCGGCTTGGTCTCGACTTCGAAGTGCTCGACTCGGGATGCTGCGGGCTTGCGGGGAGCTTCGGGTTCGAGGCCGGCGAGAAGTACGACGTGTCGATGAAGGCCGGCGAACGGGTTCTGTTCCCGAAGGTGCGGGAGTCCTCGCCCGACACGCTGATCGTGGCCGACGGCTTCAGCTGCAGAACGCAGATCGAACACGGGGCGGGCCGTCGGGCCGTGCACCTGGCAGAGGTCGTCCACATGGCCCTTCGAGCAGAGGCGGTGGGGCGATGACCGTGGAGCGGCTGGACGTCTCGGTCTACAGGGTCCCCACCGAGGAGCCCGAGTCGGACGGCACGCTCACGTGGGACTCGACCACCGTGGTAGTGGCCGAGCCGTATGCCGAGGGCATCATCGGTCTCGGATTCACCTATGGACCGGCGGCGTGTGCCACGCTGATCGAAGAGAAGCTTCGCGACGTGGTCGTGGGCCGGGACCCGATGGACACCGCCGCAGCGTGGGAGGCGATGGTCCGGTCCATCCGGAACGTGGGCCGTCCGGGCGTGGCGTCCATGGCGATCGCCGCAGTTGACACGGCACTGTGGGACCTGAAGGCAAAGGTTCTCCGCCAACCCCTGGCCAGACTGATCGGCATGTTCCGGGAAGAGGTCCCGCTGTACGGGAGCGGGGGCTTCACGTCGTACAGCGACGAGCGGCTCGCGGAGCAGCTCGGCGGATGGGTGCACGACCGGGGCATCTCCAGGGTAAAGATCAAGATCGGCGAGGACTGGGGGAGCCGCGAGGAACGGGACCTCGAACGGGTCGCCCTGGCTCGCAAGGCCATCGGCGACCGCGCGGAGCTGTTCGTGGACGCCAACGGCGGGTATACGCGCAAGCAGGCCGTCAGGATGGCCCGCGCGCTGTCCGCCGAGGGCGTGACCTGGTTCGAGGAGCCGGTGTCCTCGGACGACCTGGAAGGGCTGCGGGAGATCCGGGACCTCATCGACATCGACGTGGCGGCCGGCGAGTACGGCTACGACCTCTTCTACTTCGAGCGGATGCTGTCGGCCGGCGCCGTGGACTGCCTCCAGGTCGATGTATCCAGGTGTGCCGGGATCACCGACTGGCTTCGGGCATGCGCGGCGGCCGCTGCCCACGGCCTGCAGGTCTCCGGCCATACCGCGCAGTCGCTCCACGCCCACCCCGCATGCGCCGCCCCGAACCTGCGTCACCTCGAATATTTCCATGACCACGCCCGCGTCGATCGATTGCTGTTCGACGGTGTACTGGATCCGAAGGGCGGGGTGCTCCGGCCGGACTTCTCGCGGCCCGGGATGGGGCTCGAACTGAAGCGGTCGGACGCGGAGCGGTTCAGGAACCGATGATGCCGATGAACCGGTCCGAGGTCATGGTCGTCACGGGAGCCTCGGCTGGCGTAGGGCGGGCGGCCGTGCGGGCCTTCGCCCGGGAGGGCGCGAGCATCGGGCTGATCGCCCGGGGCAGGGAGGGGCTCGAGGCCACGGCCAAGGAAGTGGAGGCCGAAGGGGGGAGGGCGCTGACCCTGCCGCTCGACGTGGCCGAGGCCGACGCCGTGGAAGCGGCGGCCAAAGAGGTCGAAGCGGCGTTCGGACCGATCGACGTGTGGATCAACAACGCGATGGCCTCGGTGTTCGCGCCGTTCGCCGAGATCTCGGCCGAGGAGTTCCGCCGCGTCACCGAGGTCACCTACCTCGGTGTGGTCTACGGGACGATGGCGGCGCTCCGGCGGATGCGTCCGCGGGACCGGGGGACGATCGTGCAGGTAGGCTCGGCCCTGGCCTACCGCGCCATCCCGCTCCAGTCCGCTTACTGCGGGGCCAAGCACGGGATCAAGGGATTCACGGAGTCCGTTCGCTGCGAGCTCCTCCATGACCGAAGCAGCGTGCGCATCACGATGGTTCAGATGCCGGCACTGAACACTCCGCAGTTCGACTGGGTACTCTCGCGCCTCCCGAACAAACCCCAGCCCGTTCCCCCGATCTATCAGCCCGAGGTAGCGGCCGAGGCCATCGTGTGGGCAGCCCATCACGACCGCCCCGAGGTGTGGGTGGGCGGGTCAACCGTGGCCACGCTGGTCGCGAACCGGGTGGCCCCGAAGCTTCTCGACCATTACCTCGGCCGCACCGGGGTCAAGTCCCAGCAGACGGAGCAGCCTGCCGATCCGAACCGGCCGTTCAACCTGTGGGAGCCGGTGGAGGGCGATCACGGCGCACACGGGGGCTTCGACCATCGGGCCCACCCCCGATCGCTTCGGCGGTGGGCAAGCATGCACCGGGGCTGGCTGGCTCTGGCCGGCGCGGCGGGGGCGATGTTCGCGGCAGCCCGTCGGGGGCACCGGTGACGGGCTAGGCTCCAGGGTCCGTGGCCCAGACCAAGACGTCGGACCGGACGCGGGCGGCGAAGCCCGCACTCACCTACCCGCCGATCGCGACGTACGGGCTGATCGGCGACGGCCACACCGCCGCCCTGGTCTCCACCACCGGGTCGATCGACTGGTGCTGCCTCCCACGGTTCGACTCGGGCAGCTGTTTCGGCCGGATCCTGGATTGGAGGAAAGGCGGGTACTGCTCGATCACGCCCACCGCCCGCAGCTACTCGTCCTCGCGCCGATACGTGGACGGAACCCTGGTGCTTGAGACCACGTTCCGGGCGCGGGGTGGAGAGGCCCGCGTCCTCGACTGCTTCACGATGCGAAAGGGCGGAGCCGAATCTCCCTACCGCCAGATCCTCCGCGTGGTGCAGGGAGTGCGGGGCGAGATGGAGCTCGACGCCGTGATCTGTCCCCGGTTCGACTACTGCGAGGTTCGGCCGTGGATCCGCAAGCACGGTGAACGCTTCTTCAGCCTGATCGGTGGCGACGACGGCC
>VAYC01000240.1 GCA_005885025.1 Actinomycetota bacterium
GATGACGAACCCGGGCCGGCGAGCAGTGCACGACGGCCGCGACCGGATCGGCCTCGGCACCGGCCCACGACAGGCCCTCGACAGAGAACAGGGCCACATCGGCTCGCTTGCCCGACTCGAGGACGCCGATGTCGTCCCGCCCCAGGCAGGCAGCTCCGCCGCGGGTCGCCACCCGCAACGCCGCTCGTGCCGAGAGGGCCTTGGGGTCCCCCCCGGCCCGGCTTACCAGCATCGCCTGTCGAACCTCGGCCAGCATGTTGCCGGCGTCGTTGGACGCCGAGCCGTCCACGCCAAGCCCAACTGTCGCGGTTTCATCGAGCAACGCGCGGGCCCTGGCGATCCCCGAGCCGAGCCGCAGGTTCGAGGTCGGGCACCACGCCACCCCCGTTCGGCTTTCCGCCAGGCGCCGGATGTCCTTGTCCGACAGGTGGACGCAGTGGGCCAGCCACACGTCCGGACCGAGCCACCCCCATTCGTCCAGCAATTCCAGCGGCCGGAGGCCGAACCGCTCCTGGCAGAACCGCTCCTCGTCCACGGTCTCGGCGATGTGGGTGTGCAGCCGAACGCCCAGCGCCCGTGCCAGGCTCGCGGAATCCCGCATGAGTTGCTCGGTCACGGAGAAAGGTGAGCACGGCGCCACGGCGATCCGCATCATCGCCCCGGGCTGGGGGTCGTGGTAACGGCGCACCATCGCCTGCGTGTGATCGAGGACGGTGTCGGCATCCTGGACGACCTCATCCGGGGGGAGCCCGCCGGCCGACGCTCCCAGGTCCATCGAGCCTCGGCAGGGATGGAAGCGCAGCCCGATCTCTTGCGCGGTCTCGATCTCGGCCTCGATGAGCCCCTCCGCCCCCGAAGGGAACACGTAGTGGTGGTCCGTCGTCGTGGAGCAGCCGGAGAGAGCCAGCTCGGCGAGGCCGACGCCGGCCGCGGCTCGCTCCCATTCCGCGTCGACGCCTGCCCACACGGGGTAGAGCTCGGTGAGCCAGCCGAACAGCCCCTGGTCCTGGGCGCGGACCCGGGTCAGCGTCTGATACAGGTGGTGATGGGTATTGACCAGCCCGGGCAGGGCCACCGTCCCTCGCCCGTCCACAACCTGCGCGGCGTCGGCTGGGGGGCGGCCGGTGCCGATCCAGGCGATCCGGCCGTCCTCCATCAGGATCGACCCACCGGCGATCTCCGTGCCGGCGTCGTCCATGGTGGAGACCACCTCGCAGGAGTCGACCAGAACGCGGCTCACGGCGCGGCCTCCCGCATTCGGCCTGAAGCCAGCCTGACGGCATCGAGGATCTTCTGATAACCGGTGCACCTGCAGAGGTTGCCGGACAGCGCTTCCCGCACCTCTTCCTCGTTGGGCGACGAGGTCTCCGAGAGCAGGTGCGCGACCGCCACGACCAGCCCCGGCGTGCAGAAGCCGCACTGCACGGCGCCCGCCTCCACGAACGCCTCTTGGACGGGATGCAGCCGCTCGCCGTCGATCAGCGCCTCGACCGTTCGGACCTCGCGGTCGTGGGCCTGTGCCGCGAGCACCAGGCAGGCGCACACCAGCTCGCCGTCGAGCCAGACCGAACAGGAGCCGCACTCGCCCTGTTCGCACGCATTCTTCGACCCGGGCAGGCCGAGCCGGTCGCGCAGCATCGAGAGCAGCGACGAACCGGACCACACATCTGCCTCCCGCCACTCGCCGTTGACGTTGGATCGGACCAGCATCACGGCGCCCCTCGCCCCGCCCGGCGGTCGTCCAGTGCCCAGGTCAGGGCCCGCCGGGCCAGGACCCCGCAGGCATGGCGCCGGTACGCGGCCGACCCCCTGACGTCGTCGATGGGCCGGGCTGCGTCGGCTACGAGCCGCCCGAACTCCTGGAACGCCTCCGACGGAAGCGGAGCGTCCACGTCGTCCCATGCCCCGGCGTCGTGCATCGCCCGCGCCGCCAAGGCCTCGGCGGCGTGAGCCCGCACGATGGTCGGCGCCACCGAGCCGAGCGCGACCCGGATGCTCCGGCCGTCCTCGTCCACGGCGAGGCACAGGCCGGCCACCGAGATCACCATGGCATTGCGCGTGCCGATCTTCGAGAACGATCCCGGCCCCCTGATGGCCTTCCAGCGCGCCCCGAGGATGAGCTCGCCCGGGGCGAGCGCCGTTTTCTTCACACCGAGATGGAACTCATTCCACGGGACGGCCCGGGTCGCCCCGCCGGCACGCACCAGGACGATCTCGGCCTCGTACGCGGCCAACACGGGGAGCGCGTCTCCCGCCGGGGACGCGGTGCCCAGATTGCCGCCGACGGTCCCGCGGTTGCGGATCTGGGGCGACCCCACGGTTCGGGAGGCTTGCGCCAGCGCAACGAACTGGGAAAGCTCCAGCATGATCCTGGAGTACGTCACGCCCGCGCCGAGGAAGAAGGCCCCATCCTCCCGCCCCCACCGAAGGAGCTCGTCCAGCCGACTCACGTCGATGATGGCTTCTGGCCGACGGCGATCGAAGTTCAGATCGACCATGACGTCGGTCCCGCCGGCGATCGGCAGCGCCTCGGGGTGGGCCGCCTTCAGCTCCAATGCCTCGTCCAGGGTCCGGGGCAGGAACACCTCCATCAGAACTTCCCCCACGCGAACGCGTCGATCATGGCCGGCACGTCATCGCCCAAGGGGTACAGCACCGGGCACGTGCTGCCTGCCTCGACGTACGTCCTGACCTTCGCGCGGCACTCGTCCGCGGTGCCGCTGGCGGTGATGAGCTGGA
>VAYC01000241.1 GCA_005885025.1 Actinomycetota bacterium
CGCGGGCCCGGTCCAGGGCGACGTCCCGGTCCTCGTCGAGCGAGCACACCACGAGCTGGGGCCGGTCGACGTCCTCCAGGCTTCGGCCCGAACGCGCCGTACCCGCGGCGAGCGCTTCCAGCGCCCGCCCGTTATAGCCGGGCGAAACGAGGTAGTTGAAGAGGACTCCGTCTCCGATCTCCCCGGCCAGCTCCATCATCCGCATCCCGGTGGCCCCGATGTAGATCGGAACGTCCCGGGGTTCGCGCCGGCCGTGGACGACGTCGATCTCCACATCCCGCAGGCGTACGAACTCACCTTCGAACGTCACGCGTTCCATGGCCAACAGCCGCCGGGTCACTTCCACGGTCTCCCGCATCGCCTGCAGCGGTCGCCGGCGTTCGATGCCCACTTTCGACGCCAGGGGATCCCACCACGCTCCTATGCCGAG
>VAYC01000226.1 GCA_005885025.1 Actinomycetota bacterium
ATGCCGGTGCCGCCTGCAGGCGCCGCTCCGATGCGTCCGGACGGGCAGCAGATGCATGTTGCTGTCGCCGTACGATTCCGAAAGGTCATGATCAAGCCGATCAAGCGGTACGGGGCGTACCGGGGAGGCGGCACCCTCCGTTTGGAGAGATCCGGTCTCGGAGTCACGGGCAAGCACGTTCGATCGTTGGCGATTCGGTGGGTCATCGGGCTGGGCCTGTTCGCCGTTTGCCTCGCGCTGACAAGCGGGAGGCTGGTGCCGGGATTCATCCCCCTGTATTTCCTTCTGGAATACGGGCTCTTGGAGGAAGGGAACCGCCACATCCCCTGGACGAACGTGACGCGGTTTGCCTCACAACCGTCCAAGCAGCGGGTGGCCATCGAAATCAGTTCCTCGGAGAAGAACGAGAATCCGTTGGTGTTCAGCTGCGATCAATCGCAGGAAGTGCTTCAGGCGCTCCGCACGTTTGCTCCGGGCCGGGAAGTCTCCTAGCGGGCCGAGCGGAATCGCTGGAGCAGCTCCTGCTCCGACAGCTCCTCGAGCTTCACATCCTGGTTGGCCGCTTCGGCCTTCATGCGCTCGAACCGCTCGGCGAACCGCCGAGTGGCTTTCCGCAGGGCGGTCTCGGGGTCCACACCCATCTGCCGTCCGAGCGCGGCCACCGCGAACAGCAGGTCGCCGAGCTCGTCCTCGGACCGGTCGGGCGGCGCCGAGACGAGCTCCTCCAGTTCTTCCCGGACCTTGCCGAGCGCCCCTTCCTTCGTCCGCCAGTCGAATCCCGAGCCGGCCGCCCGGCGCTGCACCTTCGACGCCCTGGCCAGGGCGGGGAGCGTGGCCGGGATCTCCTCGTCGACCGCGTGCTCGCCCTTCTCCTCGCCCTTGATGCGCTCCCAGTTCACGAGGACCTCCGCGGCGGAGTCGACGTGGGCGTCGCCGAACACGTGAGGATGGCGGCGGACGAGCTTGGACGTGATCCCTTCGGCCACGTCGTCGACGTCGAACGTGCCCTCCTGGCGAGCCATCTCCGCGTGGAAGATCACCTGAAGCAGGAGGTCCCCCAGTTCGTCTCGGAGCCGGTCGGGATCACCCGAGTCGATGGCCTCCAGCGTCTCGTGCGCCTCTTCCAGGAGATGACGGGCAAGTGTCTGATGGGTCTGTTCGAGGTCCCAGGGGCAGCCGCCCGGCCCCCGCAGGCGAGCCATCACCCTGATCAGGTCGAGCAGACGTTCTCCGCCGGCCCGCGAAGGTACCGGGCCCTCGGGCACGGCAGGCGAACGCTCCTCTGACATGGAGGGGGCGATCCTACGGCGCGGCCGCCGCGGCCGGCTCTCGCGCGGCGCTCCGGCGGAGCACGTCCTCCACCCATCGTGTGAGCGCTTCGCCACCGATGCCGGCCGGCTGAAGGAGGTTCATCGTCCGTGTCGCCAAGTGATAGGAGGCTTCCTGCATCGCGGTGGACGTTTCCAGCCCCATCGCTTCCTCCACGGGCCGGATGCGGACCTGGTTACGGAACGTGACGATCTCCTCGATCCCACCGCCTCGGGCCGTGATCTTCAACGAGGCCACCGCGAACAGCGTTCGGACTGACGGCGGTAGATCGCCGTACCGGTCCTCGGCCTCTGCCCGGACCTGGTCCAGCTCGGCGTGATCGCGAGCGGTCCCGATCTTCCGGTACAGCTCGAGCCGAAGCGCTTCCTGCCCAACCCAATCGCCGGGGATGAACGCCTTGACCGGCAGGTCGATCCGCACCTCCTTTTCTTCGCGGATGGGCTCTCCTTTCATCTCCGCCACGGCCTCGCCGAGCAGCCGCAGGTACGTGTCGAATCCGACGGCTGCGATGTGCCCGTGTTGCTCCGCACCCAGGAGGTTTCCGGCACCGCGGATCTCCAGATCCCTCATGGCCACCTGGAACCCCGAGCCCAGGGCGGTGAACCGGCTGATCGCCTCCAGCCGGTCGTGCGCCTCCTCGGTGAGGGCCGCCTGGGGCGAGAAGAACAGGTAGGCGAAGGCCCGCTCGGCGCTCCGGCCCACTCGGCCCCTCAGCTGATACAGCTGGGCCAGGCCGAGTCGCTCGGAGCGCTCGACCACCAACGTGTTGGCGTTCGGCACGTCCAGCCCGCTCTCGATGATGGTGGTGCAGACCAGGACGTCGGCGCTCTTGTCCCAGAACTCCAGCATGATCTTCTCGAGGCGCTCCTCGTCCATCTGCCCATGGGCGACCACGATGCGGGCATCCTCCCCGAGCTTCTGACGCAGGCTGCCGGCCGTCCGTTCGATGGTCTGGACGCGGTTGTGGACCCAGAACACCTGCCCACCCCGGAGCAGCTCCCGCCGGACCGCCGCCAGAGCCATGTCCTCGTCGAGCGGACCGACGTAGGTCAGCACGGGCTGTCGGTCCTCCGGCGGGGTGTCCACGACACTCATCTCTCGGATGCCGGAGAGCGCCATCTCCAGCGTCCGCGGGATCGGCGTGGCGGTCATCGTGAGCACGTCGACGCTGGCCCGAAGCTTCTTCAGCCGCTCCTTGTGGGCCACGCCGAACCTCTGTTCCTCGTCGACCACCAGCAGCCCCAGGTCCTTGAACTTCACGTCCGAAGACAGCAGGCGGTGGGTCCCGATGACCACGTCGACCTTGCCGCGTTCGGCGTCCTCGAGGATCTGGCGCTGTTCGCGGTCGGATACGAACCGCGACAGCATCTGCACGGTGACCGGGAACGGCGCATAGCGTTCGCTGAACGTCACGTAGTGCTGCTCAGCGAGCAACGTCGTGGGGACCAGGACGGCCACCTGCTTGCCGTCCATCACGGCCTTGAACGCCGCCCGGATGGCGATCTCGGTCTTGCCGTAGCCCACGTCGCCGCAGATCAGGCGGTCCATCGGGCGGGGCTGCTCCATGTCCCGTTTGACTTCCTCGATCGCCCCGAGCTGGTCGCGGGTCTCCTCGAAGGGAAAGGCGTCCTCCAGCTCGCGCTGCCACGGCGTGTCGGGGCCGAAGGCATGCCCGGGCACGCTCATGCGCACCGAATACAGGCGCACCAGCTCGCCGGCCATGTCGCGCACGGCCCTGCGCACGCGCGCCTTGGCCCGCGGCCAGTCGTTGGTGCCGAGGCGGTGCAGGCGCGGAGCTTCGCCACCCAGGTACTTCGCCACGACCCCGACCTGATCCGAGGGAACGTACAGGCGGTCGCCCTCCGCGTACTCGAGCAGCAGGTAGTCGCGCTCCGCTCCGGCCACGGCGCGCCTGACCATCCCGACGTAGCGGCCGACGCCGTGGACCTGGTGCACGGCGAAGTCACCCGGGGACAGCTCGACGGCGACTCCTTCTGTGCGCCGCCGGGACAGCCGGGGCGCCACGCGCGTGTGGCGACGCGAGCCGAACAGGTCCTCTTCGGTGACCAGGGCGAGCGCCGTCCGGCCGCCGGGCTCGGGCTGGAACCAGAAGCCCTCCTCGACGTCGGCCTCCACGGAGAGCAATGCCTCGGTGGGAATCGCCTTGGCCGCGAGCACCTCCCCGGCCCGCTCCAGGCTCCCTCGCCCCTCGGCCGCCAGCACGACGCGGGCGCC
>VAYC01000227.1 GCA_005885025.1 Actinomycetota bacterium
AGATCGGCTGGTAGCCGGCGGCCAGGAAGGCCCGCACGGAGGCGGTGTTTCCGGGCGACACCTGCGCGAACAACGTCTCGTGTCGTGGAACTAGACTCCAGCTGGCGCGGATCAGCGCCCGGCCCAGCCCTCGCCCTCGATGCTCGGGTCGGACCTCCAGGCCGAACTCCCATCGTTCAGCCAGGCCTCGGCCCACCACGATCAGGGCGCGGTCCTCGGTATCCGAGTAGCAGCGCAGGTCGGTCCGGTACTTTCGCGATCTAGCCAGTCTGGGATGTTCGACGAGATCGTCGCGCGCGATCAGCTTGGGGAGGGCCTCATCGTTCTCCGGGGGCGGAGCCACCATCACGAGGTCGAGTACCCCGGTACGTGTGGTCAGCCGACCGGCTAGCCAGGACAGGAACTCGGCGCTCATGGGCGCGCCGAGGTCCTGGGGATCCAATCGAGCGAGCACCTCCTCGCGTTCGAGGCCGGCTGCGATCACGCTATGAGCCGAGAAGGCGATCACCGCGTCGGATCGCCCCGGCGGGGAAGGCACCACCTCGATGCTTCCGTCGGCAGCAGGAAACACGCCGTGCGCGGCGTCCATCAGCAGCTGCCCCAGCCGGTGCTGCGCCGTCATCGCGGCCACTCTAACGAGCAGCGCCTGCGGTAGCCTAGGGCGGCGTGGCTTCCCTCACCGATCCCGATTCGCTGCTCGCCGACCGCCGATCAGGCCCCGGAGGGATGGCGCCGCCGGCCGTCCGGCTGTCCGGCGTCACCAGAGTGTTCGGTGTGGCTCCGGCGCTCATTCGTGCCGACCTCTCGGTCGAGCGCGGCGACGTCCTGTTGGTTCGCGGCCCCAACGGCGCCGGCAAGTCGACTCTGCTCCGGGTGATCGCCACTGCGCTCTCGCCGACGTACGGGTCCGGCTCGGTGCTGGGGTTCGATCTGGTGACCGGCCGCGATGAGATCCGGCGGCGCGTCGAATTGCTGGCGCATCGCACGCGTCTGTACGAGGACCTG
The DNA here is from genome assembly GCA_005885025.1 of Actinomycetota bacterium. Lineage (GTDB taxonomy): Bacteria > Actinomycetota > UBA4738 > UBA4738 > UBA4738 > AC-52. Next base: position 1,006 of record VAYC01000227.1, read on the forward strand.
ACCGCCAGGGAGAACCTCCGCTTCACGTCCGCGCTGTACGGCCTCGATGCGGGACGGATCGATCCCGTCCTTCGGGATGTGGGCCTGGCCGATGCCGCCGGCGAACGGGTCCGTGGGTACTCCCATGGGATGCGTCAGCGCGTCGCGGTAGCGCGGGCGCTTCTTCGATCCCCCGAGCTCCTCCTTCTGGACGAGCCGTACGCGGGACTCGACGAGGAAGGGAAGGACGTCGTCGACCGCGTCATCCTCGCCGCCCGTGCCGAGGGCCGCACCGTCGTACTGGCCACGCACGATCCTTCCCGGGGGACGGCCGCCACCCGTACGACGTTCATGGACGGCGGCCGGTTGCTGCCCGATCTTCGCGCCGCGGGTGTGCGATGACGCTGCTCGGGCAGACGCTGACCGTCGCCGGCAAGGACCTTCGCATCGAAATGCGCGGGCGCTACGCGCTGGGAGCGGTGCTGCCGTTCGCGGGCACCCTCCTCATTACGTTCGGGCTCTCCCTGGGCCCGGGCCGGACGCTGCTCCAGCAGACGGCTCCGGGCCTGCTCTGGCTGGCGGTGCTGTTCGCCTCGATCCTGGCGTTTCGTCAGGCCTTCCAGGCCGAGGCCGAAGACGGTGCGTTGGAGGGGCTGCTGCTGGCGCCCATCGACAAGGCGGCCGTCTTCCTCGGCAAGGCCGCGGCCGTGGCCCTCGAGCTGCTCGTGATCGAGGCCGTGGTCGTCACGATCGTCACCGCCATGTTCGGCCTCTCGCTGGGTGACGCACCGCTCGTCCTCGCTGGCGCCTTCGTCCTCGGCACGATCGGGCTGGCCGCCGTGGGAAGCCTGTTCGGCGTCCTCGCAGAATCGCCGAGGGCGCGAGAAGCGGTGTTCCCGCTCCTGGTCCTACCGCTGACCACTCCCGTCTTGGTGGCCGGGGTCAAGGCCACAGAGCTCGCGGCAACGGGCCGAGGCGGAGAGGCCGGGTCGTGGCTGAGCCTGTTGGTGGCGTTCGATCTGGTGGTCCTGGGGGTCGGCACGCTCGTGTTCGGCCACCTCCTGGAGGACTGATGCGAGGAGGTCGCGGATGAGCTCGGCCGAACGCATGATGGCGACGCTGATCGCCCGGCGAGGAGAGCGAATCCTGGCAGGGCTGGCGCTGGCGTCGCTCACGGCGAGCGCAATCCTCTCGCTGGTGGTCTCGCCTCCGGATGCGGAGCAGGGAAACCTGATCCGGTTGATGTACGTGCACGTGCCCGCGGCATGGGTCGCCTACCTCGCGTTCGCGGTCGTTTTCGTGTCGAGCATCGCTTACCTCGTGACGAGGAAGACGCGGTGGGATCGGCTGGCGGCCGCCTCGGCCGAGATCGGCGTGCTGTTCACGGCGCTGACCATCGTCCTGGGTTCGATCTGGGCCAAGCCCGTATGGGGGACGTGGTGGACGTGGGACCCGCGCCTCACTACGACCGCCATCCTCCTGATGATCTACGTGGGCTACCTTGCGGTTCGCCGGCTCCCCGATAGCCCCGCTCGAAGGGCCCGTTGGGCGGCCGTGGTGGGGATCGTCGGGTTCGTCGACGTTCCCATCGTCCACTTGTCCGTTCGGTGGTGGCGTTCGCTGCACCAGGCGCCGGCGCGGCTGATCGGCGTCCCGGACGTCTCACCCATGATGGGTGCGGCCCTGGGCATCGGCTTCTTGTCGTTCACGATCGCATACGTCTATCTCATGGCGGTTCGTCTGCGCGTGGGGCGGCTGGAGGAGCGAGCAGTGGCCGAAGCGCTCTCCCCTCGGGTGGGTCAGCCCGTCGAGGTCCTGATGGAGGAGCCGGCTCGGGGATGATCTCGGTGGCTGACGTCGTGATCGGCGCCGCGCGCTATGGCGGCTATGTCATCGCTGGGTACGTCATCGCGGCTGTGGGCCTTGGAGGTTACTTCGGCTCCTTGCTGTACCGGGCCCGGCAGGCCAGAAGCAAGGCCCGGGCCATCGCCACCCACCGGACGGGCTGACGCCCACATGAAACGGGGCCGCGTCCTCTTCGTCCTCGCGGTCGTGGCTGCCAGCCTCCTGTGGGTGGCCGCCAAGGGACTCTCGGGCAGCCTCATCTATTACCAGACTCCGACCGAACTGCTCCGGCAGGGATCGACCGCCGTCGGCGAGCGGCTTCGGCTCGGCGGGCTGGTCGCCCCCGGGTCCGTGCAGCGCACGGGATCGACCGTCCGCTTCATCGTTACCGACGGGACGACCCGGATGTCGGTGGTCGACACGGCTGGGGTGCCGTCGCTGTTCCGCGACGGCAAGGGCGTGGTCCTTGAGGGTACCTACGGGACCGACGGGGCCTTTCACGCCGACACCGTCCTGGTGAAGCACTCAGACTGCTATCGCCCTCCGACCGGCGGCGCGACCCCCAACACATATGACCCTCAGGAGAAGTGCGGCTGATGGACCGGCTGGGGACGTTCGCGCTCCTCCTCGCATTGGTCCTCGCTCTGTACGGCGTGGTGGCGTCCGTCATGGGTGCGCGTAAGGGCCGGCCGCTGCTCGTCGAGAGCGCCCGCACCACTGCTTACTCGTTGCTGGGTGTGGTTGCTGCCGCCAACGGGGCCATGCTGGCCGCGATCCTGGCCAACGACTTCTCCATCAAGTACGTGGCCGAGAACTCGAGCAGAGCGACGCCCACCTTCTTCAAGGTGCTATCGCTGTGGTCAGCCGACGAGGGCTCACTCCTCCTCTGGAATCTCATCCTGGCTGGGTTCATCGCCGCCGTGGCCATCCGCTTCCGCCGCCGCCGTCCCGAAACGCTCCCGTGGGCGATGGCGGTCATGTATGGGGTCTCGGCGTTCTACTTGCTGCTCGTGCTCGGGCCGACTTCGCCGTTCGAGCGGCTGTCGGTGTCGCTCGCCGACGGACGAGGCCCGCTTCCCCTCCTCCAGAATCACCCGCTCATGGCCGCGCGCCCTCCGTTCCTGTACCTGGGGTTCATCGGATTCACGGTCCCGTTCGCCTTCGCCATGGCGGCGATGATCACTGGGCGGCTGTCCGATGCCTGG
>VAYC01000205.1 GCA_005885025.1 Actinomycetota bacterium
GAACCGCGAGGGGGTCGCCCTTCATCGCCGCGGCGGTGACCGCGAGGCCGGTGACCGCACTCGCCTGGCCTCCCGAGAGTTCGACGATCAGCGACTCGGGGTGCTCCTGGGCGGCCTCGCGGCCGAGCCGTCCGATCGCCCGGCCAGACGCGACCTGCTCCCAACAGCCGAGATTGCCGCACCCGCACAGGGGGCCATTCGGCTCCACGATGATGTGGCCGATCTCCCCGGCAAAACCGTGGCCTCCCCGGAAGAGCTTGCCTCCGGCGACGATCCCTCCTCCGATCCCGGTGCCGACCGTGACGAGCAGCATGTCGGCGGAGCCCCGGCCCGCTCCGAACCGGAACTCGCCCCAGGCGGCCACGTTCGCGTCGTTGTCCACCAGCGTCGGCAATCCAACGCCCGATCGGATCTTCTCGGCCAGGGGGACTTCGCGCCAGGCCACGTTCGGCGCGAACCTCATCACGCCGCTCCGGTCCACCATCCCCGCCGCTCCCACGCCCAGGGCGGCGACGTCGTTCCGTTCCCCCATGAGCTCACGAGCGAGCGCCACGATGGTTCGGGTCGTCGCCTCCGCGTCGGTAGCCGGCGTCTGGGCCAGCCTGCGGTCGAGGATGCGGCCGCCTCCGACCACGTCTACGAGCAACGCCTCGACCTTCGTCCCCCCGGCATCCACTCCGATGGCCAGCGCTCCGGACATGCCGGGGAGCGTACCGGAGCGATGCTGTCGTGACTACCGATCAGTAGCGCAGCAGGGCTCCGACCTCCGCCCGATCGCGTCCGTCCCAGCTCGTCAGTGTCTCCACACGAGAGCTCTGGCGAATGGCTTTCGCCACCGCGCTCTCCACCACGTCGCCGACCTTCTCAGTGGGCCCGCCGCACGCCATGCATACCGTGCCCGAGGTTCCGAGCCACCCGCACTGCGTGCACCGCACGCCCTCGACTGCCAGCCCGTACGGAACGACGAGCGTGTCGATCCGGCTATCGTTCAGGGCGGCGAGCACGGGCTCCAACCCCACCACGGCCTGGCGTCCCGCCGCTGCTTCGGCGTTGACGCGTTCGACCACCTCGCGCTCCCGTCGGACCTCCACTTCCTCCTCGACCTGGAGCGACCGCTCGAGCACCTCCGCCGCGGAAGCGGTCATCGGCAGCGTGAGGCGGGCCACGATGCGGCGCTTCAAGTAGTCGTGGAGGTCCCGCTCGAACTCGGCCACCACCTCTTCGGGACCGGCCAGGATCAGGTGGTCGAAACCCTCACGCTTGAAGTACCGGAACAGCTCTTCTCCGACATGACGGAGATGCCGCCCCACATGGTCCTCGATGTGGCGCTGGTAACGGGCTTGTGACCACCCTCCCTGGTCGTGCCGGCCTGGGACGTCGTCGAACACGCCGGTCTCCTCCCGGATCCGGCCCATTCTCGCCAAGAAGATCCGGGCCTTCTCTCGGTCCACCAGCACCGTGCAGAACGTCTCGTAGGTCTCGACAAGAGCCTCCAGCGGGAGCACGTACGGATGGTCGGCCAGGGTGGCCCGGTCCGACAGGGGGCGAGAGACCCGGACCTCCTCCCACAGGCCGGCCGACGAGCACGAGAACAACCCCACGCCCCGCGATGGCCCGCGATCCAGTTCTTCCAGCCACGCGAGCATCTTTTCGGTGTCCTTCGCTACCGAGGCGCGCCCGGGACGGTCCAGTCCTTCAGCATCCTTGTTGAGGTGGCGGCACAGCTGCTCGGCTCGGATCAGGTAGTCGTGCTTTCGCGGGTAGCGGCGCCCATCGACGTCCAAATACAAGCTGGCGACGGGGGCGCCGTACGCGCTCCACTCCGCGAGCTTCCTCAGGAAATCCCGGTCGATGACCTGTGGCATGGAACCATCCTCTCCTTCCCCTCTGGGATCCGCCGTCAACCCCGCAGGTCATTGGATGGTGACTCGCTCCAGCTTGGCGGGTGAGTCGAGCCCTTCGAGTCTCGCGTCGATCATGCCCCGGAGCGCCAGCAGGAACTCGCGCCCAGCCGCGACCAGGTGTTCGACGAACTCGGGCTTGACCTCTCCCACGGCCGTCACGGCCATGCACAGCGGACAGAACGGCACCGAGCACAGCGGAAGAGGTGCGGCCGGGGCGGGGGCTGGTCGCACGCCTCGTCTGGTCGTTCGTCCTGCTCGAGCCCCCGTCGACTTGGTCTGGGCCATGATCGCTCCTTCCTATCTCGAGCCCGCGCGCGCGGGCGTTCCGGCGTCACGGGCGAATCGGATCTCCAGCCGGTCTCCCACGAAGCTGGCCTCCTTGACCTCCAGTCGCTGGAGCGTGTGCGGAAGTACGAGGTTGCGCTTGTAGCTCCCCACTCGCAGGAACAGCTCGTCGGCTTTGCGAAAGACCTCCAGCTCGCCTTTTTCCGTGAACGGCAGTCTCAGGCTGAGCACGTAGGACGTCCCCTGCTTGCGGATCCGCATGGGCTCGTCGCGGTGAAGGATGGCAGTGGCATCCTGGTCGCCGTACACCTCGGCGCCCATCTCGGCGAGGAGATCGATGCCCACCATCTCCCGATCGAACAGCCGGGCGGTGAGAATGGGCACCGGCTGGAAGGAGTCCCTCACCGTTTCGAGATGCTCCCTTTGGATGTCCTTCCACTTCCCGAAGTACGGGTCCTCCACTTCCTCCGGGATGATCCGGTTGACCACGACGGCGTCGACCCGGTAGCCGAACAGCGAGAGGTAGGTGTAGGTCCGCTTGGCCTCCGCGATCACCATCTTCTCCGGGTTGACCACGAGGCGGACGCTGGACATTCGCTCGTTGGTCAGGAGCTGCCTCACGCCGTCGAGGTTCCGATGCAGTCGCTCCACGGCCGCGAAGATCCGATCATCCGCGATCGGCATACTGGTGAGGCGGGTGAGGAGCGGACGGATCGTCTTCACCAGTCGCCGTTCCACCGGGAAGATCCGTTCGATATACCAGTTCATCGCCTCCGGCAGGGAAAGCAATCGGAGCGTCTCCGCGGTGGGCGCGCAGTCCACCACGAGGAGGTCGAAGCGCCCGGAGTCCGCGTGCCGCTTGACGTCCGTCAGGCTGAAGATCTCGTCCAGTCCCGGGATCACCGAGAGCTCCTCGGCCTCCACGGCGTCCACCCCGGTCCAGTTCAGGAACGAGACCACGAAGTCCTGGATGTCCCTCCAGTTCGATTCCAGGCGCTCCTGCGCGTCGATCTGCTCGGCCCACAGGTTGATGGAGATCTGCTGGGCCTGCGAGGTCAGGGGGATGTCGAAGGAATCGGCCAGCGAGTGGGCCGGGTCGGTGCTCATCACCAGCGTTCGGTGCCCGGCCGATGCCGCTCGCACCGCCGTGGCGGCCGCCACGGTGGTCTTGCCGACCCCACCCTTGCCGGTGAACAGCAGGATGCGCACTGGAGGCCTCTAGGGTAGCCCGACCGGCCAGAAGGTGCCTCTGCACCCCGGGCCCTTCAGGGACAATCCCGGTGTGGGAAGGGAGGCGATGATCAGAGCTGTTGGTCGGGCCGATGTGCGAGCCGTCGCCGAGATCCACGTCGCGGGATGGCGATGGGCTTACCGCGGCATGGTCGCGGACGAATTGCTGGACTCCCTCTCGGTGGAGCGGCGAGAGGAAGGCTGGAGGCGAGGGCTGGCCAGGCGAGCGGCCGGTGAGGACTTCCCCAGGATGTGGGTGGCAGAGCTCGAGGGACGGGTCGTCGGATTCGCGGCAGCCGGGCCGACTGAGGACGCCGATGCAGCCGAACCCACCGGCGAGGTGTACGCGATCTACCTCCAGCCCGCCGTCGTCGGCACAGGGGTGGGGAGGGCGCTGTTCGCTTACGCGGTCGCCGACCTTCGGTCACTCGCATTCGCCCAGGCCACGCTGTGGGTGCTCGAGGACAACGCACGAACCCGGCGCTTCTACGAGATCGCGGGGTGGCGGCCCGACGGCACCACGA
>VAYC01000206.1 GCA_005885025.1 Actinomycetota bacterium
ATGGAACAGGTTCTCGACATCCTGATGGCAGGAGGCCGCGGATCCGTCGAACTGCTGGCAACCCGTGAACTGCCCGGACATCATCCCGACGTAGTTCGCCTCCGAGAAGTGGGTCACGGCGAAGTACTGGGTGAGCCAGGCGGACTGTTGTTTGACCGTGTTCAGGAGGTAGGGCGCGTTCTGCGTGTTGATCTGACCGAGCTCGGTGTTCTCTCCCATGATCACGAACACGTGCTCGAAGGACGGCACTCCCTCGATCTTGATCGAGGCCCCGGCCGGAGTCCCCGTCACGAGCGTGAGGAGGATCAACGCGGCGACCCAGATGGCTGCCCGGGTCGTCCCAGCGGTTCCGCTAGCCGTCGACATCGCGCCCCCTCTCGATCACCATCTCCCGACTTCTCAGCCGTTCACCAGGACGTAGTTCTTGACTTTCGCTTTCTTCGGATCGAGCTCGATGATCGCTGCCTGGAGCACGCCCTCCTCGTATGCGCTTCCCGGGTTCACGGCGAGCGTCTTCCCCAGCCGAACCCCTCCCTTGCTTTCGTGGATGTGTCCGTGCAGGGACATGAGCGGCTGGTATTCGAGGATCGCCTCCCGAACCGCCTTCGACCCGACCGGGCGAAGGGCGCGGCCGCCGGAGACGAACTTCATGTCCTCGTCCAGCGCCGGCGCCTCGTCCAGGTTGGACCCGTAGGGCGGCGCGTGGAAGTTGAAGATCGTCCGGCGATAGTCTGGGGCCCTCTCGATCATCCGGTCGATGCGCGCCCGAAGCTTCTCCTCGGGCGCCTCTCGATACGTCTTCCACGGCGTTGGGTTGGTCCATCCCATGGAGACCATCGAGAACCCCCCGAAGTCGACGGTTCGGGCCTCCCCCATCTGAACCACCTTGGACTTGGCGATGACGTCGTCGACCTCGAAGATGTCGTCGTTGCCGGGGCAGACGAAGCAGGGGATGTCCTTGCCCGAGAGCTTCTCCTCGGCGATGTCCATCCAGCGATCAACCGTCTCGAGCATCACGTCCTTGAACATCCGCTCGACCAGCTTGGGATCCGCGTTCATCTCTGCAAGCTCTTCCCGCGTCACCCGGACCGGATAGTAGCCTCGGTTGATGATGCGCTTCTCCATGGCCTGGACCTCGTCCTCCGTCTCCATGGCGAAGTGGTGGTCCTGGAGCATGGTCTCCCACATCTCGCCGTTGCGGACGATGGGGACGATGGCCTTGCCGGTCATGTCCCCGCCGAGGATGAGCACGTCGGCCTTGTGGAACGGACCGGCGTTCAGGAACTTCCGCCAGCAGACCTCAGAACCGTGGACGTCGGTGGCGTAGAAGATCCTCAGCATCGCTCGAGCCCCCGCTGAAGTATCCGGGTTCCCCGTGCCCGGGCGCAAGATGCGGTCCGCCGGTCGTGTGCGCCCATGGTCAGTGTCCAGTCTCCTCCGGGAGCTCGTACCAGAGCATCCGCTCTCCCACCTTGGACCGCACCTTCCACTTGAGGCTCTTCGGTGCTACATCAGCATGCTCTCGCAGCCTGCGGGTCTGCTCCACGGGATCATGCGCCGACTCGACGGGAACGAAACGCCGGAGGTCTCCCTGGGCCAGGTCCGCGACACGGTCCAGATTGCGAGTGACCGTGCGCCACCACCCCCAATCGTTGGCCAGGACGCTGTCGAAGCGTCCCAGCCCGATGGTTCCCGGCGCATCGCCATCGCGCACCTCGTACGCCGCCAGGAGGTACACGATGTCCTGAACGTCCTTCTCGTTCTGCTCCACGACTTGAAGCTTGGACAGCAGGAGGTCGGTGACGTCGAGCGTGTAGGGCATCCGGTCGATCCGGTCCTTGAATTCGAGGACGTGGCACATCCTCAGCCGGTCCATGATCACGTCGACGTTCGTGGTGCCGTCGGGGGTCGTGAACAACATCTGACGGTCCCCGTGAATGGTATTGAACCTCTTGTCGCCGAGGAACCCATGGTCGGCCAGGAATCCCATGACCATGCCTTTCGCAGACGAGACCGACGCGAAGTCCAGGTCCTGGCCGTGGCGGGCTCGGGGCGGGAAGTCGGGACAGAGGAGCCGGACGGCCTGACCTCCCAGCAGTCGAAGGGGGACCCGTCGGTCCGCCGCATCGCGCGCTACACGGCCGGCCAGATCAAAAGCCCCACCGTCGACGGCGTCGACCACAGCGCGAATAGTAGCGCCGCCCTAGGGGATCGGCGGCTCCGCGAAGGGTGGCGGGCGGGCCACGGAGGCAGCGATAGCGCCGGCGAGGATGAACACGCCGCCCAGTACGGTGGCCCATCCGATGCTCTCACCGAGGAACAGCCCCGCAAGCGTCCCCGCCGTGAGCGGTTCCGCGGCCGAAAGGATGGAGGTTCGCACTGCGCCCAGCCTGCGCAACCCGGCAAACAGACAGGCGAAGGCTCCGGCCGATAAGGCCGCCATCCCCAGGACCGGACCCCACTGCCTCAGCCCGTTCGGCCAGCTGGCGTTGCCGGTGGCGAGCGCGAACACAGCCAGCCCCACGGCAGCGGACGCGCTCACCCACATCGCCCCGGTCAGCGAGTTCGTTCGCCGGAGCGCCGCTTCCGCGGCGACGAGATAGAACGAGAAGGTCAGCGCGGCACCCAGGGCGAGCAGCGCCCCCGTGCCGCTCACATCGACGCCTTTGCCGATGACGGCCACGATCGCCGCTCCCGAGACCGCCGATACCAAGCCACCGCCGAGCAGCCATCCCGGCAGCCCCTTACCCATCAGGAACGCGATCACGGCGACCAGCACGGGATAGGTGAAGAACAGCAGCGTGATCGCGGCAGCCGTCCCGTGGCGCAGGCCGGCGAAGAAGAGCCCGGACTCCGCCGCGTAGCCGATCATGCCGAGCGCGACCAGCGGCCAACGCTCCCCCGGCTCGGCTGCGAGCGGCAGCCGAGCCAAGACGAGCGCTCCAGCCATCAGTAGCGCGGCCACGCCGAAGCGATAGGCGAGGAGTGACGGCACCGGCAGGCCCCCGGGCCGAGTGGCGATCCTGCCGAGCACGACAACGGATCCGAACTGGAGCGTCGAGAGCAGGATGAACCCGACCCCGACCAGATCGGTCCGCGATCTCGCTCCCCGGGCCTCGGTGCTCACGCGGCAGGCACGGGCGGGCGGTCCGCTTGGTACCCGGACACGTCTTCCCACAGGGTCGCCAGCCCCCGGAGCGTCTCCTCGCCGTCCGGACGACCTACCAAGGAGACACCCGTGGGCATCCCGCTCGAAGATCGGCCTGCCGGCAGGTTCACCGCGGGAAGGCCGGCCAGGTTCACCGAACTCGTGATGAACCCGGGACCCACGTGGGCGAGGTCGACGGTTCGGCCGCGCCCGAGATCGATCGTCTCCTGGTCGACCCGCGGCGCGGGATATGGGGTGGTGGGAATGAGCAGGGCGTCGAGGTCCTCGAGCTTTTCGAGGTACCAGCGCCGGACCTCATCGCGACGGCGGGCCGCGGCTTCTCTCGCCGCCGAGCCGAGCCGCTCGCCGCGTTCGATCCACTCGCGGGGTTGGGGCGAGACCAACCGGCGGCGTCCGGGGTCCTTCAGGGGCAGATGGGCTCCGGCGAACTCCGGTGTGCACACGTCCATCCAG
>VAYC01000207.1 GCA_005885025.1 Actinomycetota bacterium
CAGGCACCCACGCCGCCAGCGCCCCGGCGATGAGCAGTCCGCCGACGATGTCCTTCCAGATGGCGTGCCAGTCCATCGCGAAGTAGTGGCTGATGGCCGTGAACCCCTTCGGGGAGGTGATTCGGGACAGAATGGGTCCCTCGGTCACCGACATCTCCATCTCGGCGTGACCTTCCATCGAGCCGACGAGTCCTCGCTCGGCCTGGCGGCGGGCCATCTCGACGAGGCGCGGTGTGAGAAACAAGCGAAACAGGGAGGCCAACAGGACCACCATGAGGATTCCGCCGGCGAACTCGGCAACCGTGAACTGCCATCCGATGAGCAAGGCCAGGATGATCCCCAGCTCGATGACCAGGTTGGTCGAGGCGAACTCGAAGGCCATGGCCGCCGTGAAGTTGGCGCCCTTGCGGAAGATCGACCGGGCCAGCGCCACGGCCGCGTAGGAGCAGGAGGAGGAGGCCGCTCCCAGGCCGCAAGCGATCGCGAGCGACCGCGGCGAGTCGTCCGGGAGCAGCCGGGTCATCTCCGACTTCGACACGACTGCCTGGACCGTCGCGGAGAGCGCGAATCCGAGGATCAGCGCCCAGAGGATCTCCCAGAACATGCCGAAGGCGAGGTTCAGGGCATGCGCGATGCCACCCATGACCGAACCCAGGACCAGGGCTTCAGGGGTCATCGCTTAGATGTGGCCGCCGGCGCCGCCGGCCACGTCGATCGAAGCCCCCGTGATGTATGAGCCTCGTTCACTCGCGAGGAAGGCAACGATGCCAGCCACTTCGTCCGGGCGTCCGAACCGGTGCAGGGGGATGCCTTCGGCAGCTCGGGCGAAGAACTCGTCGGCGGGTACGTTGGGGGCTCGCCGGCGGCGGATGTTCTCCCACTGTGGGGTGAGGACTGAGCCGATGTTCACGCTGTTCACGAGGATGTTGTCCGGACCGAGCTCCACTGCCAGCGTCTTGGAGAACGAGATGCACGCCGCGCGGTTCACGCTGGTGGCGAACAGTGCCGGGTCGGGAGAGCGACCCAGCACAGCGTTGATGTTGACGATCCGGCCGGCCCCCCGTTCGCGCATGTGCGGGAGGACCTCTCGCGAGAACCGCACCATGGAAAGCAGCTTGACGTCGAGATCCGCTTTCCAGTCTTCGTCGGTCAGCGTCTCGAAGGTCCCGGGCCGGGCCCCGCCGGCGTTGTTGACGAGGATGTCGAGCCCCCCCAGTGCTTGGGCCGACCTGGTGACGAAATCCTTGATCTGCTCGGGGTCGGTGACATCGGCAGCCTGGGCGTGGACCTTCCGCCCGGTGGCCCGAAGCTCCGCTGCCGCCGCATCGAGCTCGTCCTGGTGACGGGCACAGACCGCCAGGTCGGCGCCCTCTCTGGCCAGCTCTTCAGCGATGGCCCGGCCGAGACCCTTGGAGGCCCCCGTCACGATGGCCTTCTTACCGGCGAGACCGAGGTCCACGAGGAAATCCTCGCACAGGGGGTCGGACCTCATGTCGGCCGATCCCTCCAAGGGCCCCAGACAACGAGGAGCCGCTTCCAGGGGACGGAAGCGGCTCCTCGAGGAGTCGGACGGTCGTCGTTGCGAGGGGGGGTTCGGAGGTCCGGCGCCCGTCCGTCACGGTACCCTCCCCGGGCTTCGCGCGACTCAAACGTTCCGGTTCCAGAATTCTCGGGAATTTCTGGGACCACGTCGGCCACTGGCACCAGGTGACTAGTCCACCGTCCGTCGGCTGGTCTCGGTTTCCGGCGGCGACGGGGTTGCCGTTCCTGGACCGGGTTCGGTCCCGCATACACTTGTCCGGCGGGGTCCCGGCAAGGAGGTCGGCCATGGGAGAGTTCGTTCGCCTCGAGGTCGAGGACGGGGTGGGGATCATCCGCCTGGATCGGCCGCCCATGAACGCCATCAACGACGAGCTCACCAGCGACCTCGGGGACGCCGCCGCCGAGGCCTCTTCGAGGGACGACGTGGGCGCTGTGGTGATCTGGGGTGGGGAGAAGATCTTTGCCGCCGGCGCCGACGTGAAGATGATGTTGCCCATGAGCTCGGTCGAGGTGAGGCCGATGATCACGAACCTCCAGGAGGTCTTCAACCAGGTCGAGGAGATCCCCAAGGTGACCATCGCGGCCATCAACGGTTACGCGCTGGGCGGCGGGTGCGAGCTGGCGATGTGCGCCGACTTCCGTTTCGCCGGCGAGGATGCCCGAATCGGTCAGCCCGAGATCCTGCTCGGGACCATCCCCGGGGCCGGCGGCACGCAGCGCCTCCCGCGGCTGATCGGGCCGGCCCGAGCCAAGGACCTCATCTACTCCGGGCGCCACCTCAAGGCGGAGGAAGCCAGGGGGATCGGGCTCGTCGACGAGGTGTTCGCCCCGGACCAGGTGTATCCAAAGGCGGTGGAGGCCGCCAGAAGATACGCTCACGGGCCTCGGGCTGCGCTCCGGGCCGCGAAGATCGCGGTGAACTGGGGGGCGCGGGGAGATTTCCGGGCCGGCATCGTGCTGGAGCGGGAGCTGTTCGCCGACCTGTTCTCGACGGAGGACCAGAAGACCGGCATGCAATCCCTCCTGGACCAGGGCCCCGGCAAGGCAAAGTTCGTGGGCCGCTGAGTGCCCCAGCGGAGCCATTGGGAACGATCCAGATTCGGCGAGCGGAACAACGGGACCTGGCCGCGTGCCTGGCGATGTTCGAGGAGTTGAACCGGCTGCAGGGCCCGTGGCGCGTGTTCACGCCGCGACCGGGCATCGAGGAGGAGATGGCCCGCAACTACCGCGCGGCCCTGGATGACC
>VAYC01000055.1 GCA_005885025.1 Actinomycetota bacterium
AGGACGGCCCGGTCGCCGAAGGCTTCGTTCGGCCACTTCCGAGAGATCCACGTGCAGGCCGTGATGGTCGCTTGGCCGGCGGGAACGACAAAGCCGGTCCCCTCGGGGATCTGCTCGGCGGTCCCGGGCGGATAAGCGGCGAGCACCACGGCCGTCGAGACGTATGGGATGCCCCCGAGCTCCTTCGCCGCAGCCGAGCTGAGACCGGAGAGAAGACGGGCGACCTCGAACGCCGGTGTGGCCACCACCACCACATCGGCCAAGACGTCCCTGCCGGCAGCACGCACTCGGTAGGCTCCACGAACGGGCTCGATGCCCGAGACCGGATGGTCCAGCCGGACACGGTCGCCCCCGATGCGTTCAACGAGCCGTTCGGTGAGCCGGCTCAGACCTCCCCACACCGTGGCGAACATCGGCTGGCGGCCCTTCTCCTCGCGAGCGGCGCGAGCTGCCGCTCTCGCCCCGCGCAGCAGGCTGCCATTGCGTCGCTCCCATACGCGCAGCTCGGGAAAGGTCGCCTCCGCCGAGAGCTCGAGCGGGTCCCCGGCGTGCAGCCCGGCCAGCAGGGGCTCGACCATGACCGTGGCCACGCCGCTCCCCAGCCGGCGGCGGAGCAACGTTCCCAGCGGTTCGTCGCCTCCTGCCCTCGCCGCCGGACGAACGAGATCCAGGAGGGCTCGGAGCTTCTGACCACGCGGCAGACCCTGCCATCGCAAGAGCTCTCCCACGTCTGCCGGGATGCCGAACGGCGCTCTGTCGGGGAAGGGAACCAGCTCGCCGCGTGTCCACACGTACGCGCCCATCGAGCCCGGGATGACCACCTCGTCCTCGAGCCCGAGCTCCTTGCACAGCTCGACCGCCCACGGCTTTCGGACCACGAAGGAGTCGGCTCCCGCCTCGACCGGCATACCGTCCAGCTCGATCGAGTGGAGCTTCCCCCCGGCCCGGCCGCTTGCCTCGAGTACCGTGACCTCGATCGACAGGTCCGGCGTGCTCGCCGACAGCAGGGCGTGGGCCGTCGAAAGCCCTCCGATCCCAGCTCCCACGACGACGACGCGCCGGGAGCGGGCCGGGGTCACCGAGGCACCTCTGCGCGAACGTGTTCCCGGACCACCTCGGCCAGCGCACGGATGAAGTCGGGGTGGGCGTTTGGCATCTCGGTCCGGGCGAAGGCGATCCCGGCCTCCTCGGCCACGGCCCGGGCCTCGATGTCGAGGTCGTACAGGATCTCCAGGTGGTCGGCGACGAACCCAGCCGAACAGACCACGATGGCCGAATGGCCGGCCGCGGCCAGGTCGCGGATCACGTCATCGACCGGCGGACCCCACCACGGGTCGGCCGTGCGCCCCGCGCTCTGCCACGCGATGGTGTAGTCGGCCAGCCCCAGTCGGGCGTTCACTCCGTCGGCCGTTTCCTGGAGCTGCCGGACGTACCGACACGAGTCGGGGCACAGGTCGCACGTCTTGCACCGGAGCGTCCCCTCCGGAAGAGCACGCGTGGGGAGGCTGTGCGCTGAGAACACGACGGCGGCGCCGATACGGGCCGATGCATCCAGGCCCTCCAACGCGACCGCGACCCGTCCCGCCAGGAAATCCAGGAACGAAGGATGGTCGTGCCACTGCCGAACGTAGGTGAACACCGGCCTGCCGATTGCTCCCACGTCGGCGAGGGCTTTCTCCACTCGCTCCACGTAGCTCTGCACCGACATCCCTGACCAGTGGGGGGCCAGGACGAGCCCCACGGCCCGCTCGATGCCGTCCGCGCGCATCCGCTCGACGCCCTCCGCGATGAACGGCTCCGAGTGCTTCATCCCGAGGTACACGGCGAAGTCGTCCCTTCCGCCCCCGTTCAGCTCGCGTTCCAGGGCCGCCGCTTGGGCCCGGGTGATGTCGAGCAAGGGGAAGTGGTTCCCGATGGCCGCGTATCGGGCCTTCAGCTCATCGAGGTGCTGAGTGGTGGGAGGCCGACCACCCCGGATGTCCGTGTAGTAGCGCTCGATGTCCCCCGGACCGGCGGCGGTCCCGTACGCCATCGCCAAGACCCCCACCCGGCCGCTCACAGCCGTCCGTCCGTCGGGGCCGCCGACCCCCGCAGGGTTCGTTCGTGGACCAGTTCCACCAGGCGCTGCAGGTTCTCCAGGGGGGTGCCCGGGAGCACCCCGTGGCCCAAGTTGAAGACGTGGCCCGCCCTTCCCGCCGCCCGCCGGAGCACCACGAGGGCCTTCGCCTCCACCGCGTCCCAGGGCGCCAGGCACACGGCCGGGTCCAGGTTTCCCTGGATGGCGACGTCGAATCCGATCCGTTCCCAGGCTTCGTGCAGGGGCACGCGCCAGTCAACGCCCACCACGTCCGCCCCGGCCTCCCGCATCAGCGGCAAGAGCTCGCCCGTCCCCACCCCGAAGTGGATGCGAGGTACGCCCAGCCAGGCGAGCCCGTCGAAGATGTCTCGCGTGGTCGGCAGGACGAACCGGATGTAGTCATCCGGGTCCAGGGCCCCGACCCAGCTGTCGAAGACCTGCACCGCCTGCACGCCGGCTTCGATCTGTGCCTGCAGGTAGTAGGAGACGAGGTCGCCGAGCGTGCCCATCAGGTCGTCCCAGGTGGCCGGCTCGCCGTGCATGAAGGCCTTCGTCCTCTCGAAGTTGCGAGACGGTCCTCCCTCGATCAGATAGGAGGCAAGGGTGAACGGCGCCCCGGCGAACCCGATCAGCGGGACGGACAACTCCTTCCGAAGGAGGCCGATCGCGTCCAGGACGGGTGAGACGTCGAGGTCTGCGGTGCGGGACCGGAGTCGCCGGACCTCGCTCGCCGAGCGGATCGGCTGGCCGATCACGGGGCCGACCGACGGTCGGATCTCGACGTCCAGTCCTGCGGCGGCGAGCGGGACCATGATGTCGGAGAACAGGATCGCCGCGTCGACCTCCATCCGCCGAAGGGGAAGGAGCGTGGCCTCCACCGCGATCTCGGGGGTGCGACACATCTCCAGGATGTCGCGGTCCTGGCGGAGCTGGCGGTACTCCGGCAGGTACCGGCCCGATTGCCGCATGAACCACACGGGTGTTCGGTCGACCGGCTCCCGCCGGCACGCCCGAAGGAACCGGTCGTTGAACCCGGAGTCGGCCGTCTCATCCATAGAGGGGCTCAAGCGTAGCGTCGATCCGTCAGTGCCGGCTGCCCCTGGTGACGCCGGACACATCCCAGGCCTGCCACAAGGCACGTCGCGTCGGTGACGGCCGGCACTGCCCTGGATCCCGGCGCTCGCTATCGTCCGGATCGCGACGACGGAAACCGGCTCAGAACCAAGGGCGTGCCCGCGCCCGGGAGAGCCGGGGGGCCCTCCCTCCGGCTCTCCTTGCCATGTTGCTCAAAGGCGGCGGGCGGTCGCATCCATCCAGGGCGGCATCCAGCCACGGTCGAAGTCGAACACCACGGAGCCCGGAGCCACCAGGTCGTCGATCGCGTCGAGGGTCTCGCCTTCCAGCCGGACGTCGGCCCCGTCGAGGAGCTCACGGAGCTGGTCCGGCGTCCGGGGCCCGATGATCGCCGACGTCACCGCTGGGTGAGCGAGCGTGAAGGCGATGGCCATGGTCGTGAGCGACGTGCCGGCCTTGTCCGCCAGGTTCATCAGGTCCTCGACCAGATCGAGCTTGCGCTGGTTCTCCGCCCGCTCCACGTCATACCGGGCGGCGATCGGGCTTCCCCGCTGCGCGTACCGTCGGGCCCGCGAGTCTGAAGGCGGCTCCGCCCCCCTACGGTACTTCCCCGAGAGCCATCCGCCGGCCAGCGGGCTCCACACGATGACACCCATGCCGTAGCGCTGGCACACGGGAAGGACGTCCCATTCGATGTGCCGGACGAAGATGGAATACGGCGGCTGCTCGCACGCGAACCGCTCCAGCCCACGCCGCTCGCTGGTCCAGTGGGACTCCACGATGTGAGAGGCCGGGAAGGTGGAGGAACCCAAGTACCTGACCTTCCCCTGCCGGACCAGGTCCGTCAGGGCGCCCAGCGTCTCCTCGATGTCGGTCTCAGGCTCGGGCCGGTGGATCTGGTACAGGTCGATGTGGTCCGTCCCCAGGCGCCGCAGGCTGTTCTCGACCTCGCGCATGATCCACAGTCGCGAATTCCCCTGCTCGTTCGGGCCCTTGCCCATCTGCCCGTGGACCTTTGTGGCCAGGACCACTTGGTCTCGGCGGCCCTTCAGGGCCTTGCCGACGATCTCCTCGGATCGGCCCTCGCCGTAGACGTCGGCCGTGTCCACGAAGTTGATGCCGGCGTCCAGCGCCGTGTGGATCATCCGGACGCATTCGTCCTCGTCCGTATTGCCCCATGGGCCGAACATCATCGTTCCGAGGCATTGGGCGCTCACCTTGACGCCGGTCCTGCCCAGGATGCGGTATTCCATGACAGACGGTCACCTCCAAAACGCGGGCGCTGCTTTCGGTGGAGGGCAGCCGCGGCCTACCGCAGGAACACCGGCGGGTGCCCGGACAGGTGGCTGGCCACGATGGCGATCAGGTACCCCACCAGCAGCAACATGCCGGTGGCGAGGTGCAGCTGGACGCCCTTGCCCATGAAGGGCATCAGTTGATACGGGCTCTCGTAGTGGTCCCGGAGTCCCCGATAGACCTGGGTCGCCAGCGGCGCCGCTAGGAGCGCCAGGATGGCCGGCCGCACGATCACCCCCGCGATCGCCCCCCCGGCGATGAGTCCGAACGCCACCGCCACCGCTCCCACATACGCCGCGATGACCGCTTCCTTCGACAACCGCACCGGAAGGGTCCGCTTCCCCGCGGCGGCGTCACCCGGACGGTCCGGCACCTCGTTCACGTAGAGCACCAGGGCGATCAGGATGGCCACCGGGAGCGAGACGTAGAACGCCTCCCATGACCATCGCTGGGCCTGCACGTAGTACGCGCCCATCGTCATGATCGGACCGAACCCGAGGGCCACCATCAACTCGCCGATCCCCCGATGGACGAACCGGAAGGGCGGCGCCGTGTAGAAGACGCTGATGAACACGCCCGCCACGCCGATCCAGAACACCGGCCAGAACGCCGTGTAGGCCGCCAGGAACAGGCCGATCCCGATGGCCGCTGCGTAGAACCCCAACATCAGCAAGACCATCTGCCGCATGGTGAGCAGCCCGTACAGGATGACCCTCGATCCCCCGCTGAACTGGGTCGGGGTCACGTTCGCCTCGTCGGCGCCCGACAGCGTGTCGAACACGTCGTTGCCCACGTTCAGGCCCAAGTGCACGCAAGCCGCCGCGATCAGCGTGAGGATGGCCAGCCACCAGTGCCACTCGTGGTGGAGCGCCGCCACCGCCACCCCCAGGGCCACCGGGATGAACGTGGCGGAGAGGAACGGGAGCCGGGTTGCCCGCAGGAACAGCCACCCCGCCGAGAGCTTGGGCCGGACGGGGCGCCCCAGCTCTCGCGACACCCGCTCCATGTAGCGGTGGGCCTGGGGCACGCCGCGTTCGGAGAATTCGAAGAACGTCATCTCCTGTTCGTCCCAGTGCTGGATCCGCTCGGTGAGCAGTTCGAGCTTGCCGTCCGCCCGGCGGAGGATCCCCCAGAGCGAGACGTACCGGCGCTCGTCGTATCCGACGCCGGGCTGGGGCCGGATGTGGCTGAACACGACGTTGACCTCGCGGCCGAGCGGGGGCTCCACCGTCTGGCCGGCCACGGGATCGAGGAACACGGCTCCGCTTTCCGCGTTCACGGTGAAGCCGGTGGCCACCGAAAGGGGGTAGCCCTGGTCGTCCAGGAACGCCACCACCGCGTGGGTGTAGCCGCGGGTGCCCAGGCTTTCCAAGAGCTTCGTCGTGGCGCTCATCGGGCCGCCTCCACCAGCTCGAACACCTGCGGCGGGCGGGATGTGTCGCCGTCCTCCCACAGGAAGGCCCGGCGGGGAACGATCTCGATCACGCCTCGCTCGAAGAACAGCGGCAGGGCCACCCGCTTGCCCAGGAAGAAGTCGATGGCCGGCTCTTTCTTCCGCCAGATCGGGAGGACCCGCTCCCAGCCCGCGTGGAGGTCGGTATCGTCCACGGTCGCGTCGCCCTGGATGGTGGCCCGCCGGAACCGGCTCACGGTGACGGCGTTGGGGTCGCTGATCGACACCGAGACCTTGGGATTCGCCTTGATGTGCTCCAACTTCTTGGAGAACAGCACGCTGGAGGTCATGTAGATGCGCTCGCCGTCGTACAGGGGGATCAGCGGATGCGTCACCGGCCTCCCGCGCTCGTCGATCACGGTGAGCTCGCCGACCAGCGCGGTTTCCAGCAGCTCTTCGACGGCTTCCGGAAGCGCTCCCATCCGTTCCCTCCTCATCGTCAAAGGGGCACACAAGAAGATAGTCCAATCGCCGGGGCGGCGGCTCGGACCGGCCGCGGATTGAAATTGGAGGGTTGCCGTTGCTGTTGCGGCCGAAGCACGTCAAAGAGTAGGGTTCCCTCTCCGTGTCGTCAGCGAGAGGAGGTCGCGTATGAGGAAGAGCAACGTCGTCCGTCTGGGTATGGCCTCGGTGGCACTGTTGGCCATGACCTGGACGGCGGGAGCCGGCCAGGCCGCGTCGGGGGTATGTGCGGCTGCACCGGCGGTCAACGTGCCAGACGCAGCCCACAGCACGGTTCCATTGAGGGGATGCGACACCGCCCCTGGGCACTCAAGCGGCGTCGACAGGGTCGGACGCAACCGCAACATCACCAAGAAGACCGGCGCCCAGAGCGAGACGTCGATCGCGGTCGACCCCACCAACCCGCTCCACATGTACGCCGCCAGCAACGATCTGGCGAACTTCTCCACTTATAACGGCATCTACGAGTCGTTCGACCGGGGCCTGACCTGGGCCAGTGCCGGCCTCACCGTCAACACCTTCTGCTACGACCCGTGGCTCGACTTCAACGCTGCTGGCGACATCTTCTTCAGCTATGAGTGCTCCGACCAGCGGATCGCGTACAAGCTGCACGGGACCAGCACCTGGGTCCAGAGCGGCAGCCTGCCTGCCGGCAGCTTCCCCGACCGTGACCAGGTCGTGACCGACGACAACGTGGGCAGCCCGCACTTCGGGGCCGTGTACATCGGCTACGACGACAACGGCAACAGCAACCGGGCCCACATCATGATCTCCGCGAACGGCCAGGGTGGCTGGACGGAGAGCCCGGGGATCGACGACACCGTGACCACGGTCGACGTGATCGGGAACAACGTAGCCGTCGGCAACAATGGCGACGTCTACGCCACGTGGGAGAACTTCGCCAGCAAGAAGATCCAGAACGACGTGTCCCACAACGGTGGGGCGACCTGGGGCGCGGACCGTACCGTTACGAACTTCCGTATCGACACGACCACGTTCTTCATCTCCATCCCGCCGCAGCCCAATCGCGGGGTCCTGCCCATGCCGATGACGGACGTGGCTCCGATCGGCACGACGTTCGCCGGCCGGCTCTACGTCGCCTACTTCGACAAGGACCCGTCAACCGCGGACACGAACATCTACCTGCGGTACTCGAACGACGGGGGGGCCACCTGGTCCGCCGAGAAGAAGGTCAACGACGACTCGGTCCACGCCTGGCAGTTCTTCCCGGCCATCAGCGTGTCCCCGAACGGTACGGTGGCGCTGTCCTTCTACGACACGCGCAACGACCCCAACGGGAAGAAGACGGACCAGTACATCTCCTTCTCCACCGACGGCGGGGCAACCTGGAGCGCGAACCAGCGAGTCACCAAGGTTCAGTCGGACGAGTCCGGTGCCGGCGACCCCAACGACTACGGTGACTACGAGGGTGGCGACGCGTCGTCCACGAACTTCTTCCAGGCCGTGTGGACGGACTCCCGACCGACGGCCACGAACGAGGACATGTTCACGGCGAGCGCGAAGCTGTAAGAGCGACAGCGCGGGTTACCGGCCGCGCGCAAGCGACACAGAGAGGGGCGGGGGACGCCTCCCCGCCCCTCCTGTTTGTCCGGTTCAGGCCGGTTCGACGACCGCGATCAATCGATTGGCCGCCAGGTTCCGCAGCACCTGACGTTGCCCGGACGGCCACTCGATCACCAGCCTGTCGACCCGGCCGGCGGCCCCCAACCCGAAGGGCGCAACCGTGTCGCTCCCCGAAGAGAGCCCAACCGAGCCGCAGAAGACCTCGCGAAGCTGGCGGGCTCCCCCCGCCGTCAGGAAGAGCCGGGCCCCACACCCGTCACGATTGCTGTTCGTCCCGGTGAGATCGACCTCCAGCCAGTGGCCGGACGTGGAGGTGGCATTCCGATACAGGATCGGTGACCCCAGCCTGTTCACCACGTAGGCGTCGAGGCGGCCGTCACGGTCGTAGTCGGCGATGGCTACACCTCGGCCCGATCCGGGGTCGTCGGCCCCGCTCAACGCGGAGAGGTCCAAGAACGTGCCATCTCCGGCCGCGGTGAACACCTCGTTCGGTTGGTTCTGCCGGTCGGTCAGGGCACCCGCCGCTACGAGCAGGTCCTCCCACCCATCCAGGTTGAGATCAGCGAAGGCGAGCCCCCAGGTGATCGAGTGCAGGTCCGCCCTCTGGAACGGCCGCTCCACGCCAGCTGTGGAGGCGACCTCGGTGAAGGAGCCGCCCCCTTCGTTTCGTGCCAGGAGGTTGCCCTTGATGTTGGAGATGGCGAAGTCAAGGTTCAGGTCACGATTGAAGTCCCCCACGGCGATCCCCATTGAGTTGATGAAATAGCCGGTCCGCGAATCGGTCGAGACATCGGCAAACCGCCACGTTCCGTCCAGCCCCGGCCCGTCGTTCCGCCACAGGTGATTGGCATCCGGGCTCGGCCCCCACCGGTCGTTGGCGAGGTACAGGTCCTGGTCTCCGTCCCCGTCGTAGTCGAACCAGGCCGCCTGAAACCCGGCGCCGAACGTGGACGCCGCCGGCAAGAGTGAGGTCTGGTCCGTGAACGTCCCGTCCCCTTCGTTGTGAAACAGGTGGTCCTGCTCGTAGAAGAGCGGCGGAAGACACGGCGAGTTGCTCACCACGTACAGATCGAGGTACCCGTCGTTGTCGTAGTCGCCCCAGGTAGCGCTCACGTCGTCGGTGAGAGACACGACCCCCGCCGATTCGGCCACGTCGCTGAAGTGCCCGGTTCCGTCGTTCTGATAGAGGCGGTTTGGGCCGTCGTTCGCCACGTAGAGGTCCTGGTCGCCGTCGTTGTCGTAGTCGGCGAACACCGCGCCGAGCCCGGACGCGCCGTGGTCGTCAACCCCCCTTGCCACGGCCTCCTCGGTGAAGTGGCCTGCCCCGTCGTTGATCCAGAGCTGGGCCGGGTCGGTGCCCCGGGGGACGTACAGATCGAGATCCCCGTCGCCGTCGACGTCCCCCCAAGCGGCGCCGGCCGCCCACGCGCCGCACATCGATTGGCCGATCGTGGTATCGAGGCCCGCCTGCACGGTGACATCCTCGAACTTGGGGATGGCGACGGTGGGAGGCGTGACGACGAACGACAGCGGGCCGGTGGCGTCCTGGCCGTTGATCAGGGCGTGGACCTCGAACGTCCCCTGGTCGGCGAACCACTGTGAGGAGACCGGCGCGAAGGAAGCCGAGGTCGAGCCTTGTCCCGGAACGGTAGCGTGCCAGGCGATGGCGTCCACAGCTCCACCCCCGCCGTCGACGCTGACCAGTCGGAACGTCACCGTGACCTGCGCCTGACTCGGGTCCGGGTTCCGCAGCGTCGCCCGAAACGAGAACCGCGACCCCTGAGCCACCGACGTGGGCCCGAGGGGTCGGAGGGTGACGCCGACGCGAGCGACGCTGGCCTGGGCAGTGAGCGGAACCAGCGTCAACGAGAACAGCCCTGCCACGGCGATCAGCCGGCGTGCGGGCGAGCTTCGTCCGCGAGCGGTCCTCTTCTCAAGTACGCGGATCGATTCTCCGGCCGGCACGGTGACCGCCCACCCTACCGGAGGGTGCAATGAGCAGCTAGGGGGCCAGCCGAACGCGTCCTCTCCGGTTGCCTGCCAGGGCGGCGGGCCCCGCCATCACCAGCCCGTCGTGGGACAGGGCGCCCACGATCTCCGCCACGAGTGAGGCCGGTCGTCCTGTGGCCCGCGAGATCGAGCCGATCGTGACGACGGGGTGCCCGATGAGGATCCGGATGATCGCTCCGCGCAACTGGCGGGGAGAGCCCTCGAACGGCGCCGCGATCGACCGGTTCGTCTTGCGGGCAGGCTTCCCGTCGGCCCGGCCGCGCCGGCGGAAGGCGCACTCGCTCTGCAGCGGGCAGGAAGAACAGCGAGGAAGGGCGCGGCAGACCTCTCGCCCCAGGTCCATGACGGCCTGATTCCAGGCTCCCGGCTCGGTACCGTCCATCCAGGCCGTGGCCGCACTCGTCACTTCGCGAAGCGGCGCATCCTTTCCCTCGACGCCCAGGACGGCGCGGGCCACCACCCTTCGCACGTTCGTGTCGACGGCGGGAACCGGCACGCCGAACGCGATCGAGGCGACCGCGGCGGCCGTGTAGGGACCGATCCCGGGGAGTGCCGCCAAGATCACCGGATCCGACGGAACGCCTCCCCCATGCTCGGCCACGATCTTGACGGCGGTCTCCCGGAGCCGGACGGCCCGCCGGTTGTATCCGAGCCCCGACCACGCCTGGAGAACGTCCCGGCGCGAAGCCCTGGCCAGCGCCTTCACTGTTGGGAACCTCGCGACGAAGGACCCGAACGCCGGGACGACCCTCGCGGCTTGGGTCTGCTGCAGCATGAACTCGCTGACCAGCACGAGGTAGGGGTCCGGTGGCGCCTGCCGCCACGGGTACGACCTCCGGCGACGCCGGTACCAGGCGAGAAGCGGCGCGGGGTCCACGCGGCAAGCCTACGCGGGGCTTCCGCGCGGGGGAGCCCCAGGAGTACGCTCTTGCCTCGATGACCACGATCGGCCAGATCATGACCACGAAGTTGATCAGCGTGGAGCAGACGGCCACGGTGGCGGAGGCGGCCACCGTCATGGGCGAGCGGCACGTCGGCTCGGCTCTCGTCCTGGAGGGAGGCAAGCTCGTGGGCATCTTCACCGAGCGCGACATCGTGCGCGCGTTGTCCCAGCACTTCGACGCGCCCGGACACCCCATCTCCCACTGGATGACTCGCGACCCGACGACCGTCGAGCCCGCGGCCTCCGTTCAGGAAGCGCTGGAGCTGATGCTGTCCAAGGGCTTCCGGCACCTCCCGGTCAAGGAAGGCGGATCGGTGGTGGGCATGGTCTCCATCCGCGATCTGTCCGAAGCTTTGGCCGAGCAGGCCGAGGAGTCCGAGGTCTAGCCGCCGGCACCGCTCGTCCCGGCGGGCAGCCTCACCTTCCGTAGGTCCCGACCAGCGTTCCCTTCGATTCGATGCAGCAACGGATGACGTTCAGAACCTGATCCAACGTGGCACCGGCCGGGATCGACGCTCCCTGCGCCGTGCGCAGCCCGTAGAGGTTGAAGATGTAGTGGTGCGGGGGGTCGCCGCGCGGCGGGCACGGACCTCCGTACCCCGCCTTGCTGAAACCGTTCGTCCCCTCGACCGCTCCGTCGGGGATCGCGCCCTCCGGGAACGAGTTCGCGGAGGCGAGGATCGCATACACGATCCAGTGGACGAACTCTCCGCCGCGGGCGTCGGGATCGGTCGCGATCAGGGCGAATTCCTCGGCGGGAGGGCCGCCGCTCCAGGAGAGCGGCGGGGAGACGTCCTGGCCGTCGCACGTGTAGCGAGCGGGGATCGCGGAGCCCGAGATGAAAGCGGGGCTCGCCAGCGTGATGGAATCGGTTTGCGACACCTGCGGCAGCTGACTGGCCGGCCCCGTGCCGCAAGCGGCCGCAGCGACCAGCAGGCAGACCCCCAATACGGAGCGGCTGGCCTTCAGCACGTCAAGTGGAGGGCTGCTGCGTCGATCGTCGCCACTCGGTCTCCCTCCGCCGTTCGCGCCGTTCGATGCCGCCCTCTAGCATGCCCGAGTCGAGAGCGATATGTCGGGGCACAGGCCATCCGTACAGGGAGCGACGGGCCCGGCCGAGGAGCTGATCGCCGTCCTCCGGGAGGAGGGCGTCAGGGACCGCCGGGTCCTCGACGCGTTCCGCAGGGTTCGGCGCGAGCAGTTCGTCCCGCTCGCCTACGTCCTCCATGCTTACGAAGACCGGCCGATCCCCATCGCGCGCGACCAGGTCACCACACAGCCGTCGCTGGTGGCCAGGATGGTGGAAGCCCTTCGCCTCACCGGAGGCGAGCGCGTCCTCGAAGTGGGAACGGGGCTGGGGTTCCAGGCCGCAATCCTGGCCGCGCTCGCCGGTGAGGTCTATTCAGTCGAGCGCTTCCCGGAGCTGGCAGAACAGGCGAGCAGAAACCTGGCGTTGGCTCGGATGGAGCAGGTCACGGTGATCATCGGCGACGGCACGCTCGGCCTCCCGGAGCACGCCCCTTTCGACGCCATCGTGGTGGCGGCGGCCGCTCCGGAAGTGCCGTCGCCACTTGTGGACCAGCTCGTTGATGGTGGACGGCTGGTGCATCCCCTCGGGCCGGGTGGCAACGAGATGGTCATCGCGTTCCGCAAGGAGGGCGGGGAGCTGACCGAGGAGTCTCGACTGGTGCCGGCGTACTTCGTCCCTCTGGTCGGGCGGTACGGCCTCCCGGAGGGTTGAGCTCGATCAACGGAGGCCCGCGACCAGTCTGCCGTTCTCCTCGATCACCTCGGTCCCGAGGTCGGCACACGCTTGCCGGAACCGACGCCCGATCCATTCGGCCTCCTCGCCCCGGGCCATTCGCGTGAAGCAGAACTCCAGCCGAAGCGGAATGGCCTCCACGCGCAGCGGCCCCACCCGGTCGAGCGTGACCAGGAACAAGAGGCCGAGGTCGTTTCGAAGTTCCGGATCCACGGCGTAGTCGTCAAGGAAATCCCCCATGTCGAAGAGCACCGCCCCCTCGATCCCATGGAACACGTGGGCGGAATGGCCTGCTACCAGCGTGGCGCCGGCCTCGACGAGCGCACGGGCCGCCCGCCGGACATGAGGGACGGGCTGGGGCGTCATGTTCGGTCCCCAATGAGGGGTGACCAAGACGGCGTCGACTCTTTCTCCGGCCTCCGCCACGGCTTCCACGAGCCAGCTCGGCACCTCGTTCCACAGATCGGCATAGGCCACGCCCGGGCTTTCGGGGCCTGCGGCGAAGTCCTCCGGGTGGTCGGTCACCCCGAGGACCGCCAGCCGGAAGCCGTTGGACTCAATGACGACTGGTCGCCTGGCCCGCTCCACGTGCGGGCCGGCGCCCACCCACTGGATCCCGGCCGTGGTGAGGTGCTCGAACGTGTCGAGCAGGGCTTCCTGCCCGTAGTCGAGGGCGTGGTTGTTGGCGAGCGTCACGCAGTCGATCCCGAGATGCGTGAGCGTCCGCACCGCTGCCGGCGGAGCCCGGAAGAAGAACGGCTTGTCGGGCCGGGGCCACTGGGTTCCACGATCGGAGACGCAGCACTCGAGGTTCAACACGAACAGGTCGGCCCGCCGGGCCGCCTCGACCACGTCCGGGTGTACCAGGGACTCGGGCGGCGAGACACGCAGTCGCTCGGCGACGCTTCGCCCCAGCATCGTGTCGCCCGCCAGGGCCAGGGTGAGCGTGTTACTCGACGTCGACGCCGGCTCGCTTGACCTCATCCAGAGCGCGATCTCCATCGCCCGGCCGGAGGTTCACGGCTCGGATCCCTTCCAGCAACACGACGGTGTCGAAGCCCTTGGCCGCGCCGTCCAGGGCGGTCTCCTTCACGCAATAGTCGGTGGCCAGGCCCATGACGACCAAACGCTCCACCCCCCGGGCCCGCAGGATCGATTCGAGGGCGGTCCCCTCCACCTCGTCACTGCGTGGGTTTCGCACCGTGAACCCCGAGTATCCGTCCTCCCCCCCGGTACCCTTGCGGACGATTTCGCCGACCACCTTCAGGTCCGGGTGGAAATCGGCGCCCCACGTCCCCTGCACGCAGTGCACGGGCCAGATCCCCCCGTCCTTCTGGAAGTGCGGGGTCGATTCGGGATGCCAGTCCTGCGTGTAGACGACGAGCGCTCCGGCGTCGAGGGCCCGCTCGATCTCCCGGTTCGCCACGAGGACCACTTCCTCGCCACCGCTCACGGAGAGGGAGCCCGCGGGATCGGCGAAGTCGTTCTGGACGTCGACCACGAGGAGCGCTGTGTTCGGGTCGTACTCGGCCACCGGCCATCACCCCTTCGAGCCCCGAACCCCCTGTCGTGGGATCTCCTGGGCGAACTCCAGCACGTGGCCGTCGGGGTCGAGCACGTGCAGCGTGCGGTGACCCCACGGCCGGTCCACCGGGCCAGACAGGATGGCCGCGGACGTGGCCCGCACTCGCTCGGCCTCCGCGTCGACGTCCTCGACCAGGAAGGCCACCTCGCCGAAGGGACCGCCGGCCACACCCTCCGTGCCGATAAGCTCGGG
>VAYC01000214.1 GCA_005885025.1 Actinomycetota bacterium
GGACAAGCCAGGGCGCAGGATGCCGTCAGCCCGAGCGAGCAGACGCTCCCCATGCTCGATGCATATCGGATCGGGCCCGAGGACACGCTCCAAATCGTCGTCTGGAAGAACGAAGCGATGAGCAGGACGGTCCCGGTGCGGCCCGACGGCATGATCTCACTTCCCCTCCTGAACGACGTGCAGGCGGCCGGCCTCACTCCGATGGAGCTTCGTGACGTGCTGATGAAGAAGCTGACGGAGTACATGCCGGTGCCGGAGGTCTCCGTGATTCTCACGGACGTCCGGAGCTTCAAGGTCTCCGTGATCGGGGAGGTCAAGACCCCGGGCCGGTACGAGCTCAAGAGCCAGGCGACGGTCCTGGATCTCCTTGCTCAGGCGGGCGGGTTCAACGAGTTCGCCGCCCGTAACCGGATCGTCATCCTCCGACCCGAAGGCAAGACGATGAAACGCATCCCCTTCAACTACAACAAGGTCATCTCGGCGGGCGGGGAGAGTGAAAACTTCTACCTCCGGCCGAGGGACATTGTGCTCGTGCCGTAAGGCTGGCGGAGCCGGGAGGCACTGTTAAATGGCGGGCGAAATGCAAAAGGGCGCTGGAATGGAGCAGGCCCTGGCCATCTGGAGCCGCAGGCAGTGGCTCGCGATCCTCGTTTTCGCCGTGCCTTTTTCGAGCGCGGTCAGCCTCGTCACGTCCCTGCCGGCCGTCTATGAGGCGACCGCGACCGTCCTCGTCGACCGCCAGCAGGTCCCCGAGGCTTTTGTGCGGCCGACCGTGACCAGCGAGCTCGAGACCCGGCTCCAGACGATCAGCCAGGAAATCTTGAGCCGGTCGAGGCTCGACGCGCTGATCGAGCGCTTCGGCCTCTATCCGGATTCGAGGCGACGGGCCTCCCCCGAGGCGGTCATCGAGCGAATGCGGAGCGACATTCAGCTCCAGCTCCGGAGCGTCGACCACCGGTCGCGGGGAAGCGCGACCGTCGCCTTCACTCTGACCTACCGGGGGACTGACCCGCAGACGGTCGCCCTCGTGACGAACACGCTGGCGTCCTTCTACATCGAGGAGAATTTGAAGGTCCGCGAGCGCCAGGCGACCGGTACGGCCGAGTTCCTCAAGGTCCAGCTTGGGGGGACGAAGAAGCGGCTTGACGAGCAAGAGGGCCGGGTCAGTGAGTTCAAGCGGCGATACCTCGGGGAGCTTCCCCAGCAGATGGAGACGAACCTGGCGACATTGGAACGGCTTCACATGCAGCTCCGTCTCAACGCCGACAACCAGACCCGGGCGATGGAGCGACGGGCCGCGCTGGCGAGCCAGCTCGCGGAGGCCGATTCCCTCAGAGCGGCCGTGCCCGTCGCCCCCGGTGGCGGACCAGAAGACCCTCAAATGCGACTAGCCCGGCTGAAGCAGCAACTGACAGGGCTCCGTGTCCAGTTCAGCGAAAAGTATCCCGATGTCGTCGTGCTCAAGGGCGAGGTCGCGGCGCTCGAGAAGGAATTGATCGAGCCCAAGCCCGATGGCAAACCGCGGGACGCCGAGCCGGCAGGCCCGGTCACGCCATACATCCTCCGCCTGAAGGAGGCGCTGAGCGAGGTGGAGGCCGAGACGAAGATCCTGAAGGGGGAGGACAAGCGTCTGCGGGACGCGATCGCCGTCTACCAGGCGCGTGTCGAGAACGTGCCGCGTCGAGAGCAGGAGTTCAAGGAGTTCTCGCGGGATTATGAGAGTACGAGAGAGCTCTACCAGTCGCTGTTGAAGCGCTACGAGGAAGCCCAGCTCGCGGAGAGTATGGAGCAGCGCCAGAAGGGGGAGCAGTTCCGGATCCTCGATCCTGCCGTTCCCCCGAAAGAACCTGTGGCTCGACGCGCTCGTCTCATGTCGATTGCCCTGGTGCTCTCCCTTGGCCTCGCCGCCGGCGCGGTGATGCTGGCCGAGCAGCTCGACACTTCCTTCCACTCTGTCGACGCCCTCCGGCACTTCTGCACCGTCCCGGTGCTTGCGAGCATCCCCCGTATCGCGACGGCGGCGGATACCCGACGGAGGCGGTGGCGGTTCCGATTCGCGGCCGGCGCAGCCATGCTGGGTCTGGCAATCCTCATGAGCGCTGCGTACTTCTTGGCAAGGGGGAACGAGGAGCTCGTCTGGATGCTTGGGCAGGGCCGGTCCTGAGGATCCTATCGATGAGCACATTTTTCAGCGCGCGAGAGCAGGCCGAGCGGGACCGGGCCCTCCGGGGGCAGATTGAGTCCAGTTCTCTTCCCGCGGTTGTCGAGCCATCGCCCGCTGCCCCAGTGCGCGAACCAGGTCCGACGCCAGCGACGGGGGCAGTTGACGGGGCGGACGAACACCTCGTGAGTCTCCTCACCCCTACCTCCTTCGCTGCCGAGCAATATCGCGGGCTCCGGCATCTGGTGGAGCAATTCCACAAGAGCGCCCGACTGTCGGTCCTTGCGGTGTCCAGCCCCGCCAGCGGTGACGGGAAGACGACCACAGCCATCAACCTCGCTGGAGCGCTGGCCCAGGCTCCGGAGGCTCGGGTTCTCCTCGTGGACCTCGACCTCCGTCGGGGGTCGGTGAGAGAGCACCTCGGGCTCGGAGGCCGCCAGAGTCCAGGTCTGGTGGATGCGATCCTGAAACCGGCTTTGGCGCTGGAGGACGTGACGCAGCTTTGTCCCTCGTTCAACCTTTCGGTCGTGCTGGCTGGCCGCAGTCCGGCCACGCACTACGAGCTCCTCAAGTCCCCGCGACTGGGGGAACTCCTCGGGGAGGCCCGGCACCGGTACGACTATGTCCTGCTGGACACGCCCCCTGTCGTTGTGGTCCCAGACTGTCGCGTTATCGAGAAATGGGTCGATGGGTTCCTCCTGGTCGTGGCGGCTCGCAAGACGCCACGCAAACTGCTCGAGGAAGCGTTGACCGTGATGGATCCCGCGAAAATTCTCGGCCTCGTCTTCAATGGCGAGGACCGGCCTCTCTCCCTGTACTACGGCGGGGCCGAGTACTACGGCGAAGCCGATGGCCGATTGGCGCGCGGCGCCGGCATTGCCCGGTGGCTCCAGTGGGCCAAGCGAGGAGGGGACGCGCTGCGCCGCCAACGGTCCCGAAGAGGACCGTGAGGAGGGCTCACGTGAGGACGCCACGCTACACGGTGGAGTTCAACAGCGGCCCGGGCCTCTATCGCCTGATGCAACAGCGTGCAAGGCACGGTCGCTTGACCACTGCCCGACACCCTGGCGGAGGTCTTGCAGCGTAGACATAAAGCCTCTCCCGCAACGCCGGTCGTCGCGGGGAAGAGGCACACCCCGTATGGCTCGTGTCTCTGGCCATCTCGGGAGCTCAGGATCGTTGGTCCGGCGAAAGAACGCCAGACCAAAGGGGGCGAAGCCTTGGCAGAAACCGTCACGATGGACCAGACTCTGAGTCATCCGCTGGTCGGCGCTGTTCCCGGCAAGGGCGAACAACCGGGCGCGCACTGGCATGTCCTCTGGACCCGCAGCAACTTCGAGCAGCTCGTGCACGACCAGCTGGCCACCAAGGCCTTCGACGTCTTCCTCCCCACCATCGACGCGTGGGTGCGTCGGGGTGGCGTCCGACTCCGCTCGCGAGTGCCTCTGTTCCGGAGCTATCTCTTCGTGCACCACGCGATGGACAAAGCCAGCTATCTCGAAGTCACGAAGACCAAGGGGCTGGTGCGCCTCCTCGGGGAGCGGTGGGATCGTCTGGAAGTCGTGCCGGATGGTGAAGTCGAGGCGATCCAGAGAGTCGTCCGAACTCGCCTCCCGGTCTCGCCCTATCCCTATCTTCGGGACGGGCAACGGGTGCGCATCACCAGGGGCCCCCTGGCTGATGTGGAGGGCGTCCTGGTCCGGAGCAACCAGAACAAGTGCCTCCTGGTGATTTCGGTCAACCTCCTCCGGCGAAGTCTCGCGGTCCAAGTCGATTGCACTC
>VAYC01000215.1:0-4602 GCA_005885025.1 Actinomycetota bacterium
AAGTCACCACCTCGCTCGGCAAACGCGGCGCTGTAACGTTCTTGCAGCTCCCGTGCGGACCTTTCCAGTAAACGCCGGTCGAGCTTCTGGTTCCCCACGTCAAGAGGATAGGGGCTCAACCCCGGTTACTGGAGGGTCTGGGCGGCGAAGCCTGATCCCCGGCGTTTCCCCTGTACGGGTTTCAAGCTGCTGGTGACGGTCCAACCCCTGGTCGAGACGTGGCCGGCCACGGGCAGGACCTCGGGGCGACTGAAGGGCCGGACGATGGTTCAATGTTGCTCGTGAGCCAAGCAAACGGCCGAGCGATGATCTCGCTGGAACGCGTCTCGAAGCTTTTCCCGGGAAGCCGGCGCCCCGCAGTCAACGAGCTCTCGCTCGAAGTCGCCGCCGGCGAGACCGTGGTCCTGGTCGGACCCTCCGGGTGCGGCAAGTCCACCACCATGCGCATGATCAACNNGAGCCGTCCTCCGGCACGATCCGGGTGGACGGCAAGGACGTCATGCGACAGAACCCTGTCCACCTTCGCCGGGGGATCGGCTACGTGATTCAGAGCATCGGCCTGCTGCCGCACCGGACCGTGGCCCAGAACATCGCCACGGTTCCCAAGCTGGCCGGCTGGGAAGACGCGCGCATCCGAAGCCGGGTCGAGGAGCTCACGGACATCTTCGGGCTGGACCGGGAGCTCATGGGTCGGTACCCCAGCGAGCTCTCCGGTGGCCAGCGCCAGCGCGTGGGCGTGGCCCGGGCCCTCGCGGTCGACCCGCCCGTGATGCTCATGGACGAGCCGTTCGCGGCGGTGGACCCGATCGTGCGAGCCCGACTCCAGGACCAGTTCCTGGACATCCAGCGTCGCCTCAGGAAGACCATCGTCTTCGTCACCCACGACATCGACGAGGCCATCAAGATGGCCGACCGCATCGCCATCCTGAACGTGGGAGGCATCGTCGAGCAGTTCGCGCCCCCCGAGGAGATCCTCCGCACGCCTGCCAACCGATTCGTGGAGGATTTCGTGGGGAGCGAGCGCGGCCTCAAGCGCCTTGCTCTCATCAAAGTGTCCGAGATCGGCGTGGATGAGGGCCCCGTCGTGGAGCGGAACGCCTCGGTGGAGGAAGCCCTGGCGGCGATGAAGCGGTTCGGCATGGACTGGGTCACCGTGGTGGAGAGCGGGAGGCTCTCCGGGTGGGTCGACCGGGCGGTGTTGGATGGACGGACCTCGGTGAGCGAGGTGGCCCCGCGGCGCTTCTCGGCCTACGTCACCGCCGACAGTTCCTTGCGCGAGGCCCTGGACTCCATCGTCACCTCGAGGACGAACGTGGCGGTGGTGGCCGACGATGGCGACCGGTATCTGGGGGTCCTCACCGTGGAGCGCATCTCGAAGGAGATCGTGTCGTGAGGATCCTGGCCGCCGAACCGCTCATCCGGTGGGACTGGATCTTCTCCCACGGAAGCGAGATCTGGTCGAGGTTCGTGCAGCACGTGCAGCTCACGGTGATCGCCGTGGGCCTGGGCCTGGCGATCTCCTTTCCGCTCGCGGTCCTGTCGTATCGGCACCGGGTCCTGTACGCGCCGATCACCTGGGTGACCGGGCTCATGTACACCATCCCGAGCATCGCCCTGTACGTCCTCCTCCTGCCCATCACCGGCCTGTCCACGACGACGGCGGAGATCGCCCTGGTGACCTACACCCTGCTCATCCTCATCCGGAACACGGTGGTGGGGCTCTCCGGCGTCCCCGACGACGTGAAGGAGGCCGCGCGGGGCATGGGCTACACCAGCCGACAGCTCCTATGGCGGGTGGAGCTTCCCCTGGCCCTCCCGACGATCGTCGCCGGCATTCGCATCGCCACGGTCAGCACGATCGGACTGGTCACCGTGGCTGCGCTGATCGGACGAGGCGGCCTGGGGCAGTTCATCCTCGAGGGGCTGCAGACGTTCTTCAACACCGAGATCTTCCTCGGGGCCATTCTGTCGGTGGCCCTAGCCCTGGTAGCCGACGGGGCGCTGCTCGGGGCGCAAAAGATGCTCACCCCATGGTCGCGAACCGGCGGCCCCCGAACCAGGCCATTCATCCCCTGGCAGAAACCCAGATACCCCATCGGCTGATGCATACCTTCGTCGACGTCCTGCATTGGCTGACCACCGCCTCGCACTGGTCGGGTTCGACCGGGATCCCCGCGCGGGTCGGCGAGCATCTCGAACTGTCCGTGGTGTCCGTGGGGCTGGCCTCGGCCGTCGCCATCCCCACGGGGCTGTTCGTGGGTCACATCCGGAAGTACGAGTTCCTGGCCGTGTCCTTCGTCAACGTCGGCCGCTCGGTCCCCTCCTTCGCCATCCTGGTCCTCGCCTACCTCGCGTTCCTCCAACTGGCCCCTTCGCTGGCATTTGGGTTCGGACCGACCGTGGTGGCCCTGTTCCTGCTGGCCCTCCCTCCCATCGTCACCAACACCTACGTCGGCGTGCAGACGGTCGACACCGACACCGTGGAGGCCGCTCGGGGCATGGGGATGACCGAGCGCGACGTCCTCCTCCGGCTCGAGCTTCCTCTCGCTGCTCCCCTGATGATGGCCGGGCTGCGAACCGCAGCGGTGACTGCGGTGGCCACGGCCACGCTGGCGGCGCTGATCGGCGGCGGAGGGTTGGGGCGGTTCATCATCGATGGCTTCCACACCAACGACATCCCCATGGTGGTGTCCGGGGCAGTGCTGGTGGCCATCCTGTCGATCCTCACGGAAGCCTCGTTCGGATTGGTCGAACGTGCGGTGAGGCCTCGGACGACCTCGAAGGGGCCGCACCGGGGCCCGGGTTTCGCCCGCCGAGTCCGCCCGCTCGCTTGAGTGTCGCCGACCCTGGCCTGTAACAGCGCCATCCTCCAATGGATGGGATGCTGGTAACGTGCTCCGAGCCCAAATCCAGGGGAATGGGCTCCCCTCTAACTCCGGAAGGAGGATTGACCCATGCGGAGATTCCGCAGATCCGCTCTCGGGGCGACGACGCTGGCGCTCGCGGTGGCCTTGGCCCTCGCGTCCTGCTCGTCGGGTGAGAGCGGGACGACGAGCGGCGGGGCAACCGTCGCCAGCAAGTTAATCCTGGGCGGGCCACCCGAATGCCCCACGCGCCCGTTCTGCGTCCCGGGTCTGAAGAAGACCTATGGGATCACGTTCAAGTCGTTCAAGCCGCTCGACGTGGGCGGCCCGCAGACGGTGGCCGCGCTCAAGGCGGGTGCCATCCAGGTCGCGCTGCTCTTCTCGACCGACCCGGTGATCACGGACAACGGGTGGGTGGCGCTGGAGGATGACAAGCACCTCCAGAACGCCGATGTGATTACCCCGGTTGTCCGGACCGCCGCGCTGAACGATGAGATCACGACCCTGCTCAACGGGATCAGTGCCAAGCTGACCACCGACAACATCGTTCCGCTGATCTCCCAGGTGGCCGAGCAGAAGCAGGATCCAGCGGTGGTGGCGAAATCCTTCCTCACCCAGCAGGGACTCCTTCCATCGAGCGGCAATGGCGCCGGCAAGTCGCTCACGGTGGGCGTCTCCGCGGCCTTTGCCGAGAACGAGATCGTGGCCGAGATGTACGCCCAGGTCCTGGAAGGAGCTGGCTACAAGGTCAAGCGTGAGCTGGATCTGGCGTCGCGGGAGGTGTCGGACCCCGCCCTGAAGAGCGGAAAGATCGACATCAAACCCGAGTACCTGGCCTCTGAGCTCGGCGGTCCTTTGGCCAACGCGCCGGACAAGGCGTCGGGAGATGCCACCGCCGAACTGGACGCCCTGCGACCTGCGCTCCTGTCCCAGGGCATCACCGTGCTGAACCCGTCTCAGGCAGACGACACCAACGTGTTCGTCGTGACCAAGGCCACGGCCGACCAGTACGGGCTGTCCAAGGTCAGCGACCTGGCCAAGAAGGTCTAGCCGAGCCAGGAACCTGTGAGGGCCCGCCCCGTCTCGGGGCGGGCCCTTCGCTGTCGCCTGGCCGCTGACGCATGAAATCAACCCGCAGGAGAGGCAAGCACCCGCGCTGAAGGGGAAAACCGAACGTCGATGTGCGGGCAACCCCCTTTCCTCGACCGGGCCCGCGGCGCACAATTCGCCGGATGAACGACCGGACCGCATCCGGGCTCGCCTGGTCGACGTGGGCCCTGAGCGCCGTTTCCGCGGCGTTCGCCTCCCTGCTGGTGTGGATCAACGCCGGCGCCACAACCATCAAGGGCGCGGACCTGGTGTTCAGCGTCTTCATCGCCGTCGCCGGCATCGGGTATGCGACGGTCGGGGCGCTGATCGCCTCGCGGAGGCGCAACGCCGTGGGGTGGATCCTGCTGTTCATCGGGGCGACGTTCGCGCTGGTCGCGTTCCTGATCCAGTACGCGGCCCGTGGCCTGTCCGGAACGGGCTACCTCCCGGCGGAGCGGTACGCGGCATGGATGTCCACTTGGCTGTGGATCCCCGCGATCGGAGCGATCCCGCTGCTCCTGCTCCTGTTCCCCACCGGCCGCCTCCTGTCGGCGCGGTGGCGCGCGGTGCTCTGGTTGCTCGTCGTCGGGGTCGCGCTGAGCATGGCGGGGTTCGCGGTGAAGCCGGGACCGATCGAGCCGATCACGGG
>VAYC01000215.1:4626-7040 GCA_005885025.1 Actinomycetota bacterium
GTGAAGGGCTGGCGAGGCCTCCTCTCTACTGCTCTGGTTGGGAGCGTTTGGGCGGCCGTGATCGGAGGCGCGGCGTCCCTTGTGGGGTTGGTCCTCAGGTTCCGCCGAGGAACTCGAGAGGAGCGCCAGCAGATCAAGTGGCTGGGCTACGCGGCCGGCGCGGGGGCGGGCGTCCTGCTTTTCATCGTCGGCTCGCTGGTGGCGTGCCATTGCGACAACCCGCCCGGCGGCGACGCCGCATTCATCGTGCTGATGGCGGTGCTCGCGTTCGGCATTCCGGGCGCGGTGGGCGTGGCCGTGCTGAAGTACCGCCTGTACGACATCGACGTCATCATCCGGAAGACCATCCTGTACGCCGTGCTGGCGGGGTTCTTCACCATGGTCTACCTCGCGGTCGTGGTGGGGATCGGGGTGATCGTGGGGACACCGTCGAGTCCCTTCCTCACCATGCTGGCCGCGGTGATCGTCGCCCTCGCCTTCCAGCCGGCACGCCGAAGGGCCACCCATCTGGCCAACCATCTGGTGTACGGCAAGCGGGCCACGCCGTACGAGGTGCTGACATGCTGCCGCGGATGGCCCAGGTCCTCGGCGAGGGGACCGGGGCGCGTAGAGCCGACGTGTGGCTGAAGGTGGGGAGCGAGCTGCGTCCGGCTGCGACGTGGCCGACGGGGGACGGTGCCCCGGCCGGCGCGCTGGCGATCCGAGGGGAGGACCTCCCGCAGATCTCAGGTGTAGACCAGGCTCTGCCGGTGAGGCACCACGGCGAACTGCTGGGCGCGTTGGCGGTGGCCATGCCGCCCAGCGAGCCGATCACGCCGACTCAAGCGAAGCTGCTCGCCGACCTGGCCTCGCAGGCCGGACTGGTGTTGCGGAACGCCAAACTGATCGAGGAGCTTCGGGCGTCGCGCATGCGGCTGGTTGCGGCCCAGGACCAGGAACGAAGGCGGCTCGAGCGCAACCTCCACGACGGCGCCCAGCAACAGCTGGTGGCCCTCGCGGTGAAGGTCAAGCTGGCTCAGGTCGTCGCCGGTCGCGACCCACAGAAGACCGAGGCGATCCTCACCGAGGTGCAGTCGGATGCGCAGGATGCGCTGGAGAACCTCCGAGACCTGGCCCGGGGGATCTACCCGCCGCTCCTCGCGGACCAGGGTCTGTTCGCCGCCCTCCAGTCGCAGGCGCGGAAGGCCGCCATGCCGGTCACGGTCGACGCCGACTCCCTCGGCCGCTATCCGCAGGAGGCAGAGGCCGCGGTGTATTTCTGCTGCCTTGAGGCCCTTCAGAACGTGGCCAAGTACGCGGATGCCTCTTCCGTACGCGTGAAGCTGGGGATCGAGGACGGCGAACTCACCTTCGAGGTATCAGACGATGGCCGCGGCTTCGATTCCGCGACCACGCCCCTGGGGTCCGGGTTGCAGAACATGGCCGATCGGCTCGCGGCCCTGGGCGGCACGGTCGAAGTCCAGTCCCAACCGGGTGCGGGGACGACCGTGCGCGGTCGAATCCCTGTCCCCGCGTAGGGGAGCGGGCGGAACGCGTTCCCCCGCTATCCGTACCGCTCGCCGGCTTCGATGGCGACGTCGAGGCGGTTCGGCGGCGGAGCGAGCGGACAGACCCACCGAGGGTCGTAGGCGCACGAGGGGTTGTAGGCGAAGTTGAAGTCGAGGACCAGGCGATCGCCTTCCATGCCGAGGTCCGCGCCCTTGACCGTGTCGAGCAGGTAGCGCCCCGCCCCGTACGTGCTCTTCCCGCTGGTCGAGTCGCGGAAGGGTAGGAAGGCGCCGCCTCCGTAGCCCTCGAGCCAGTACAGCTCCAGCTCGAGCGGCTGCCCGACGAGGGCGAACCTGGCCTTCCCGAAGCGCGTGAACCGGTACGAGCCGCCGTCTTCCCCGCTGGTGGCGATGTCGTAGGCCTGGGGATCGGCGAGGACGACGTCGGCCAGGACGCGATAGCGGTCGTCGTACTCGAAGTACGGGAGTCCGTTGAACTGGGGCCGTTCCGATTCCATCAGCGGCGATTGGCGATGGCGGGCGAACAGCTCGTCCCGCCCCTCGCGCCAGCGCTGCCACGCTCGCTGCGGGTCCTGAGCCCGGCGGACCTCCGCGTACAGATCGAACACTCGCCGCCTCCAGTCCAGGAGCTCGAGCTGCGCCGGACCCCTCCCGGTCACCCCCCCGAGTCCATCCACGGGGGAGCGGGGCCCGTTTCGGCAGGCGCGGGCTCGGGGGCCCCGGCTCGCTCCGGGCCCATCCTCGGGATCGCTCGTTCCTCCGTTCCCTTGGGCCGACGCATCCAAGCCGGGCCCGCTGGATTGCGGATGCCGACGGCGTTCACGGCGGCTCCCGCCAACAGCAGGCCCGCCGAGATGAACATCGCGATATGGAACGCCTCAGTCGATGCGGCCTGGGCGGCCCGCT
>VAYC01000216.1:0-5512 GCA_005885025.1 Actinomycetota bacterium
GCCTCCGGCGTCTTCGGGATCGACTGGGCGAACTGCTTCCCCATGTCCCCGTAATAGTCGCCGAGGTAATCGGTGGCCCGCTGGAGCGCGTCCGGCGCCAGGCCGAAGTAGGCGAGCCCGACGATCCTCGGCTCGCCTTCCCGGCCGGCCTCCGCCCACGCCTTGCGAACTCGTTCCATGAACGGCGCGGCCTGATCGGGCCCGGCCCCGCCGACGGTGTAGCCGATCCCCCACTGCACGACTCGGCGGATGGCCGCATCGCCGTAGCCTCCGATCAGGATGGGGACCTTCCCTCGAACGGGCTTCGGTCCGATGGGGTTCTGCGCGCCGTTCACCAGTTCGCCCTTCCATACCCGGTGCATCAGGCCGAGGGCATGGTCGAACCGCCTGCCGCGATCCTCGAACCGCTGGCCGGTCGCCTCGAAGTCGTCCTTGCGCGAACCGACGCCGAGGCCGAGGGTGAGCCGGCCGCCGGAGAGTTGGTCCACGCTGGCGGCCTCCTTGGCCAGCAACACCGGGTTGCGAATCGGACCGAGCAGGACGTTGGTGACCAGCCCGACACGCTCCGTCACGGCGGCCGCCGCAGCCAAGGTGACCAGCGACTCGAAGCTCGGATACGCGATGCGGTCGATGGTGGCCAACGAGGAAAACCCGGCCGCCTCGGCCTTGCGGGCCCACGCCACGAGCGTTTCTCCCGGCGTCCCGGGAACCGGATTCGGCAGCCCAATCCCGATATCCATGTCAGATGCCTCCTCCCGCCATTCTGCGCCGACCGCCGGATACCGGGGGCAGCAGCGCCACTTCGTCCTCCGGTGTCAGAGCACGATCCCTCTCCACGTTTTCTCCGTCCACCACAACGGCGCCTGCGGCCATGATCCGGTCGAACTCCGGACCGAACTTCTCTGAGAGTTGATCGAGCAGCGAGCCGACATCGGGCGCATCGACCTCTAGCAGAGAAGCACCGGCGATCTCCCGAAGCGCCGCGAACAAGCGAACCTTCATGGCACCATCGCTGCGATCGCGTCCGAGATCTGCCGGGCGAACTCCAGCGTGTAGCCGTCCTCGGCGTGGCCGAACCGGCTGGCCAGCAGGAGTCGCTTCGGGGGGTTCGCTTGTCGGTAGAGCATCCAGGCCTGCTCTTCGTCGAAGAAATGGTCGTCCCGCCCGTGCACGATGACGAGCGGCGTCGGGGCGATCTTTCCGACCAGCTCTGCCGGCTCTTCGACCCGCTGAAATGTGGGCGACACCCTGACACCCGAACCGCGCAGCAGCCGCCGCCCCCATCGTGTGGCGGTGAGCCAGGCCAGCCGCCGGACGGCTTGGGAGTCGTGCCCGTCCCACCGTGCAGGAGTGCTCACGGTGACCACGGCGTCCACCCCGCCGATCACGGCAGCGTGGCGGATCACCGCGATCCCGCCCATGGAGCCACCGAACGTGACGACCCGAACGAATCCGTCGGCGCGCGCCAGACGCACGACAGCGTCCACGTCCAGGTGTTCCAGTGCCCCGAATGCGGACAGGCCCTCGCTCTCACCGTGGCCGCGGAAGTCGAAGCCGTAGACGGTGAAACGTTCCGCCAGCGCATCCTGGTAGCGGACCAACCGAGGCTTGCGATGCCAGCCGAGGAACCCGTGGCAGAACACGACGGCGACATCGCCCGTGCCCAGTCGCTCGCCTCGAAGCAGGACGCCATCGTCGGTCACGACCTCGAAAGGCTGGGTCGCGGTTCGGTAGGCGAGGGATCGATAGCGGAGCGGGGAAGCCACGCGCCTAGCGTAGCCTGCTAGGCTCGCCCCGCTGTGGGACGGGTCGTGTTCCTCACCGATCGATCCCCAGCCGAGGCTCTCCCCGCTCTTGAATCCCTCGGCCTGGACGTGAAGGCTGAACACCTCGCCCCCGAGTCGCTTGCTCACCTGCCGGACGTCGGGGCGGACGTCGTGGTCGTCGACGCCGAGGCCAATCCGGAGCAGGCCTACCGCCTCTTGAGGGTTCTGGCCACCTCCGGAGCCTCGGTCGCTACCGTCGTGGTCGTGGCTCGAGCCGATCTGGAAAGGTTCGCGTGGGCCGATGTGGCCGACGACTTCGTCCACTCGGGGACACCTGCAGGAGAACTGCGCGTCCGCCTTGCGATGCTGGTTCGCCGAACTACCAGGTGCTGGTCACCGGGCGGATCCTCGACCTCACCTACAAGGAGTTCGAGCTCCTTCGGTTCCTGGTCCAGCGCCCGACCAGGGTCTTCACCCGCACCGAGCTGCTGTCGCAAGTGTGGGGCTACAACTTCTACGGGGGTACCCGCACCGTTGACGTCCACGTACGGCGGCTTCGGGCCAAGCTCGGGCCCGAGCACGAGGGCTTGATCCAGACGGTCAGGGGCGTGGGCTACCGGGCGGCCGAGCCTCGGGTCAACGAGGACTCCTGAGCCGAAGGGCGTCGGCGCCGTTACGGGAGGCTTGGCGACCCATCGAAGCGTCGAGTTTTGGGTTTGACTAGTTAACTCTTCCTAGTGATACTGCCCTCGCTTGCCCTGGTCGGCAGGCGCGCCGCGGAGGCCAAGGCTCGCTCGTCACGAAGGAGGACCGATGACCCGTTTCCGCCACCCGAGGACGCCCGTCCGGCGCTTGCTCCGGACGGCAGCATCGTTCGCCGTGCTCTCGCTGATCGCCGTCCCGGGAGCTCGGGTGGCGGGAGCGGCCCGCCTCAGCCCGAAGTTCAGCTTTTCCAGTGCGGTGGTTGTGGATCCCACCCACGCCTACGGCGAGCCCGACGTGAAGATCGCCGCCGGCGGCACGAACTGGTACGACAGCGGGCCCTGGGGGACGGGGACTCAACGCAGCATCTGGAACTGGTCATCGGATGGGGGCCACACCTTCCACAGCCTCCATTCCCCTGCAGTGTCCTCGCCGGCCGAATCCGACACTACCGTTCCATGTCCCGAGGGGACCCCACCCCCCTGTCCGGGCGGAGGCGACACCGAGATCTCCATCGACCGAAGCGGAAACGTGTACTACGCCGACCTCGCCGCCCTGGTGACCCTGAAGGTTGCAACGTGGAATCCCGTCACTCACTCGATGGCCACAGGGCTCATCCTCAACGGCGACCAGGGGATCAACGGTTTCGATCGGCAGTGGTTCGCCATGTGGGATCCCCCGGTTCGCCCGGCAGGTTATTCGGGACCCCTCCCGGTCAACTACCTCGACTACGCGGAGGCGGTGGCCGGTTGCTGTCAGGCGGCCGCCTACTCGCTCGATGGCGTGAACTACACCGGACCGACCGTTGAGTACAGCATTCAGAACGACGGCCCCTTGGTGATCGACCAGGAGACGGGGACGGTCCTGCAGGCAGTTGCGATCAACGACCTCACGGACGTGGGGGTAGCCATCCTGAGCAGAGATCCTGCGAATCCCAGTGACCCAGCCCTCAAGAATGCTCAGCTCGTGCACATAACGGACACGGATAGCCAGTCGCCAGGAAGCAACACCCGTCTGCTGTTCCCAGTCATCGCCCTGGACCAGGCGGACAACGCCTACATGGTGTGGGGAACCCGCAACGACGGCGCCACTCAAAGCACCGACCACAATGCGTGGCAGATCTTCTACTCGTATGCCGCCAAGCCGTGGACGTCATGGTCGGCCCCGGTGAAGCTCTCGTCAGGCCCCTCGAACCAGAACGTCATGCCATGGGCGACCGCCGGGGCGGACGGGCGCCTGGGAGTGGTCTGGTACGGCACGAACGACTCCACGCACAACCCCAGCACCGAGGACGTCCACCAAGCGTGGAACGTCTACCTGGCCATGGTGACCAGCGCCGACACCCCGGCTCCGGCCATCCAGCAGATCAACGTGGCCCGCCATCCCATGCATTACGGTCGCCGTGCAAGGGAATCGCAACCTGGCGGACTTCTTCCAGGTGGAGACCGACCCCCGGGACGGGGCCGTGGTCATCACCTACAACGACACCTCGAACGAGCTGATCCAGAAGGTGCCTCCCATCCCGGATGGTTTCGTGGACCATCGAGGAGCAGCGGTCGACATGGTCGTGAGACAGAACGGGGGCACCGGGCTGTTCGGGACCACTGTGACCGGTGACCCATCGTCAGGAAGCACCCTTACGGATGGTTCGGGCGACGCCCGCTTCGACCCCGTCTACGCGGGGCCTAACGTCGCGGAACTCGACCTCGTGAAGCTATCCGTGGCCAATGCCAGGGACGGGAGCAACGATTTGCTGTTCACCTTCGACGTTTCTTCCCTGGACAATCTCCAGCACGCGCTGGATGCGACGGGCGCCCCCGCCGTCGACTACGTGGCGCGCTGGACCGGTCCCTCCGTCAACGATCCTCAGACGGGGAGCAAGAACCCCATCTATTACGCCTCCGTGGAAGTGCAGCCCGGGGGCCTCACGACATTCTTCGCCGGCGAGGCCCAGTCGGTCGACTTGTGCTCCGTCTCGGCCTGCACGCCGCACATCCTGAACTACCCGGCGCCGCCCCAGGGCGGAACGCTGGTCACGGGACATCGCAAACTCGGCCACCACCCCGGATCGGCCGATCAGTGGGTGGTCAGGGTGCCCCGTTCGCTTGTGGGGAACCCGGCGATCGGGTCGCTCCTGGAGAGCTTCTCGGGATTCACCCTCGCGCGGAACCACAGCGCTAGCGTGCAAATCACCTCAGCCGAGGGGGAGGCGGGTCTCACCCCCATCGAGGTCGACGGGGTGTGCTGCAGGGACGCGAAGGCGTAGGGCTACTGCGCCCGGCGAGGCGGGGTCGGCTGGGGACGCAGGGAGTCAGCGCCGGTCACGTCGGCCAGCCCGAGTTCGCGCCACTCCTGGTCCTCGAGCCACCGCCAACCGCACTGGCGGCACAGGATCAGTTGCGTACGCAGGACCACGACGATCCGCTCTGATCGGCACAGCGGACACCGAAGCTCCACTCGCCCTCCTCGCCCAGTCAGTGGGATAAGCGAGAGTATCCGGCCCGGGGGGCTTGGTCGGCTACGGCCGGAGGGCCGAACTTGCGTCTAGGCCGAACGGCCGTGCAGGCGGATGCCCGACAAGCGAGAGGACAAACCTCAGGGGATGAAGTCCGGCGGTGGAGGGGAGCAAACGGCAGACTTCGCCGGACCATGAAACCAGCCGCCCGCCTCTCTTCCGCCTGGGTCGGCAGCATCGTCCTCCTCGTCTCCTCCTCCATCTTCCTATCGGTCGCCGCCAAAGGGGGATCGCCGCAGGCCACCGGGCCGAACATCGTCCTGATCCTCACCGACGATCAGCGGTGGGACACGTTGTGGGCCATGCCTCAGGTTCAATCCGAGCTCGTCGGTCGAGGGGTCACCTTCTCCAACTCCTTCGTCGTGGACTCGCTCTGCTGTCCTTCCAGAGCCTCGATCCTGACCGGGGAGTACTCGCACACCACAGGGATCTACAAGAACGAGTCGCCGAATGGCGGATTCGGGTCGTTCCAGGATCCATCGACCTTAGCGACCTGGCTGCATGACGACGGGTACCATACCGGCCTCAT
>VAYC01000216.1:5688-11247 GCA_005885025.1 Actinomycetota bacterium
GCCAAGCCGACACGTTCATCAGGACCACGGACCCCGCCCAGCCTCTGTTCCTGTACATGGCCCCGGCGGCCCCCCATGGTCCGGCGACGGCGCCCACCCGCTACGCGCACTCCTTCTCGAACCTGACGCCGTACCGGCCACCGAGCTACAACGAGGCCAACGTTTCCGACAAGCCCGCATACATCAAGTCATTGAAGAAGTTGAGCTCACTTCAGCGGAAACAGATCGACGCCTTCCGCATCAACCAATACCGAACGCTGCTCGCGGTGGACGATGCGGTGAACACGGTCGTCACGGCACTCTCCGACACGGGT
This sequence comes from Actinomycetota bacterium, assembly GCA_005885025.1. Classification (GTDB taxonomy): domain Bacteria; phylum Actinomycetota; class UBA4738; order UBA4738; family UBA4738; genus AC-52. The sequence continues at coordinate 6,003 of VAYC01000216.1, forward strand.
CGGCTCGCCGATACGATGATCATCTTCGCCTCGGACAACGGCCTGACGTGGGCCGAGCACCGGTGGAGGGAAGGCAAGCTGGTCCCTTATGACGAGAGCATCCGGGTCCCGCTGGTCATCCGGTACGATCCGTTAACCGCCACGGCCAGGACCGACGACCACATGGTGCTGAACGTCGATCTGGCTCCTACCATCGCCGAAGCGGCCGGCGTGGCAGCTCCCGGAGCTGAAGGCGCGAGCCTCATGCCGCTGCTTGCCCAGAATTCGACCGACTGGCGGGATCACTTTCTCATCGAGCACGAACAGGGAAACGACACCGTGCCGAGCTTCTGCGCCGTCCGGGACTCCCAACACCTGTTCACCACGTACAACACTGGAGAGCAAGAGCTCTACGACCTCGCGGCGGACCCGTACGAGCTGACCAACCAGATATCCAACCCGGACGAGGCGCAGACAGCGGCCTCGCTACGCACGGAGGACCAGGAGCTGTGCTCTCCGGTGCCGCCAGGGTTCGTGTTCCCCTACGATGCGCTGGCGCCCAGCACACCCACGGGTCTGTCGGCGACGTGTCCCCAGGGCACCGAGTGCGACCTTTCCTGGCTTGCGTCGTCTGACAACGTGGGGGTGTCCGGGTACACGATCTACCGGGACGGCGTGAGCATCGCAACGGTCGGCGGCTCGACGCTTGCCTACGCAGATACGTCGGTGGCCCCGGAAACCACCTATACCTACACCGTGGACGCCTTCGACGTGGCGCAGAATCACTCGCCGCAATCCGACCCCGCTACGGTGACCACGCCCCCCTAGCCTGATATCCAGTCCGCACGGTCGGAGTCCATTCCCTCGATGGCCGCTATTGGCGGACGAATTCACACGGAATTAACCGCCCCGAGACCGGTGGGCTGTTCAGGCCGGGTAGGCTCCGACCGAACCTCGAGGAAGGAGGGGCATTCGCATGCCTGAAGGTAAGGACGCTCCAAAGCCCGTCGCACCGAAAGACGTACTGGCCCTGGCCAAGGACGCCGGGGCGCAGATCGTCGACTTCCGCTTCTGCGACCTCCCCGGACTGATGCAGCACTTCTCCGTGCCCATGACCGAGCTCAAAGAAGAGGGCTTCGAAGTGGGATTCGGCTTTGACGGCAGCTCCATTCGCGGCTTCCAGGAGATCCAGGAGTCCGACATGCTTCTGGTCCCCGACCCGGAAGCCGCCTACATCGACCCCTTCCTCAAGGTTCCAACGCTCGTGCTGCACTGCTTCGTGAAGGACCCGGTGACCGGCGAGATGTACAGCCGCGACCCTCGGTGGATCGCCCGCAAGGCCGAGCTGCACCTCCAGCAGACCGGCATCGCCGAGACGAGCTACTGGGGCCCGGAGTGCGAGTTCTACATCTTCGACTCGATCCGGTTCGACCAGAACCAGCATGAACGAGGGCTACTACTACATCGATGCCGTCGAGGGCGCGTGGAACACCGGCTCAGAAGAGGGCGGCAAGAACCTCGGCTACAAGCCCCGGTACAAGGAGGGCTACTTCCCCCTCCCGCCGATGGACCACTACCAGGACCTGCGCTCCGACATGCTCCTGAACCTCAACAAGGTGGGCATCTACGTGGAAGTGCAGCACCACGAGGTCGGCACGGCTGGGCAGGCGGAGATCGACATCCGTTACGACACGCTGCTGAAGACCGCGGACAACGTCATGAAGTACAAGTACGTGGTCAAGAACACCGCGCGCCTGGCGGGCAAGACCGTGACGTTCATGCCCAAGCCGATCTTCCAGGACAACGGCTCCGGGATGCACACCCACCAGAGCCTGTGGAGGGAAGGCGAGAACCTGTTCTGGGACGAACTGGGCTATGCCCAGATCTCCGACACCGCCCGTTACTACATCGGAGGCCTCCTTGCCCACGCTCCAGCGCTTCTCGGCTTCGCCGCGCCCACCACGAACTCCTATCGCCGGTTGGTCCCGGGCTACGAGGCGCCCATCAACCTGGTGTACTCGCAGCGCAACCGAAGCGCGTGCGTCCGGATCCCCGTGTACTACAAGAGCGCCGAGGCGAAGCGCCTGGAGTTCCGCTCGCCGGACCCGTCGTGCAATCCGTACCTCGCGTTCTCGGCGATGCTCCTGGCGGGGCTCGACGGCGTGAAGAACAAGATCGAGCCGCCCGATCCCATCGACAAGGACCTGTACGACCTGCCGCCCGAGGAAGCCATGAACGTCAAGCAGGTTCCGGGATCGCTCGAAGAGGTGCTGAACGCGCTTGAGAACGACCACGAGTTCCTGCTGGAAGGGGGCGTGTTCACTCAGGACGTGATCGACACCTGGATTGAGTACAAGCGGACCCGCGAGCTCGACCAGGTGCGGCTGCGGCCTCACCCGTGGGAGTTTTGGCTCTATTATGACGTGTGAGAAACATCACTGAACGAACTCACAGCAAGGGCCGGTCATCAGGGGCCGGCCCTTTGCATTACCCGTGTCATACCCCCGTGTTAAAAATAGGGCGGTGGACATCGACAGGGAGGAACTCGCCTGGGCCGCCGGATTCTTCGATGGGGAGGGTTGCTTCAGTTACTCCGAGGCGGGGAGAAATGCAGGCGTTCGGATCGCGCAGCGAGAGCGCGAGCCGCTCGAGAGATTCATGAAGGCTGCGGGCGTCGGGAAGATTTACGGCCCTTACGAGCAGCGTCACAAGGATCAAATGGACCCGGAAGCCACAGTACTCGTTCCAAGTCACAGGCCACGAACGCGTACAAGCCATCGCTGCAATGCTCTGGTTCAAGCTGACCTCGATCAAGCGAGCGCAAGCCCAGAGGGTTCTCTGGAGAGCCACGCACTGCCGTCGGGGCCATTCGAAGCAGAAGGGCCATGCAGGATGCGGTCAATGCACAGCTAGCTACTGGGAGTCGAGACGCCTGTGCGCCCGGACTGATTAGATCCGGGCAGCCTAGGCTTCTGGTTCCACCGCCAGGTCTTCCGCGCGACGACAGCGGTGCGGTGCGCCAACACCACCCCCGCGATGACCAACGTCCCGCCCACGAGCTGGACGACCGACAGATGCTGGCCGAGGAAGATCCACGCGAACAGCGCGGCGGCGGGTGGCTCCGCGGTGGCGGCGGTCCCGGCGGTGGCCGGCGTCAGGACCCGGATCGCACCGACCGCGAGGAAGAACGGCACCAGCGTCCCGACCAGACCGACCCCCAGGACGGCCAGCGCTACCTTCGGCTGACCCAGCCTTCCGAATGGCCACGACCACCACGGCGCGAACACCGACCACGCCACGGTGGCCACCACGAACCCCCAAAACAGAACCGTCGCGGGGGGCACGCCTCGCCGCCCGGCCCGGCCCGCGGTGAGCAAGTAACCGCCGAAGAGAAGCGCGGAGGCGCCCGCGGCGAGCAACCCTTTGCCGTCCACCTTGTGAAACCCCCCGTAAGCGCGGCTCACCAGGACGGCGCCGGCCAGCGTGAGGGCGGCGGCCACCCACGCCAGTCGCCGAGGCCGCAGCTCGGGCCGGCGGAAGGACGTCACCGCGGCCACGCCGAGCAACAACACGGGCGCGGTGTACTGGATCGACACCGCCACGCCCACTGCCAGCCTGTCGATGGCGATGTAGTACGCGGCATTCACTCCCGCCACGCACAGGCCAAAGGCGACCAAGACCGGCAGGCTTCCCGGGGGGAGCCGGAGTTGATCACGCTCGCGCCATGCCAGGAGAAGAACGAGAAAGAACAGAGCCACCGCCACCCGGGCCTCGGCCATCCGAACCGGCGGCACGCCGCGGTCGAACGCCACCTTCGCCATCACCGCAGCAAGGCCCCAGCAGGCCCCGGCCGCGACCACTCGGAGCACGGCGGCCGTGGTCGCGGGGCGGCCGCTCATCCTTCCGGCCGGATCAGCAGGAACGGGACGAGCTGTTCGACCTGCGTCAGCGACCCGTGGTGCCCGACCAGGCTAGCCTGGAGCGGATCGACTTCACGCTGGAAGACGCCGATCGGGTCGTGAGCGGCGGCCACCACGTCGCCGATCCGCGGCCGGACTCGATCCAGCACCTTCGGCCCGAACCACCCGGCATCCACCGCCTCGTCCCGTGTGCGGACCCAATAGCGGTCTCCGAGCGTCTCCCGCCAGGAGGCGAAGACGTCCCGTTCGGCCCCCGGCCACGCGTAGACGTGCCGGGCTCGTGCCTCTCCGCCCAGCAGCCGCACGCCCTCCAGGAGGGCCGGTGCGTCGGCCACGTCCAGCCTGCCCTCTTCCGGGATGTTCAGCATGCCGTGGTCGGCGGTCACGACCAAGGCGAAGCCGAAGGGGAGCCGTTCGGCTATGGATGAGACCGCTCCATCCACCTGCTCCAGATGGGCCAACCACTCATAGGAGCCGACCCCTTTCACGTGGCCGTAGGTGTCCAGGAAGGGGTGGTACGCGTACACGGACGTTCGTCGCTCAGCGAACGCGGCGCCCACGGCGAGCACCAACTCCTCGAGCGAGTCGGCCGGCGCGTAGCGCCCCCCGCGGAGGATGGCCCGGGTCAGTCCCGAGTCGGCGTGGGCCGCCGGTCCGACCAGGGTGATCTCGGTTCCGGCCGCGGCGGCGCGCTCCAACACGGTGGGCTCGGGCTGCACCTCCTCGGGAACCAGTCGTTCGCGCAGGTCCTCGGTGGGACCGAACCCGTAGGGGACCCAGTGCAGGGAGTTGATCGGCCGGTCCAGCCCGGGGAGGGCGAACGTGTAGCCAACCAGCCCGTGCTGGCCGGGCGGCAGGCCGGTGCCGAGCGAGGCGAGGCTGGCGGAGGTAGTGGAGGGAAAGCCGGCGGTGAGGGACCGTCCGCGGTCGGACGCCGCGGCGAGGAACGGCGCGCTGTCCCGGTGGCCGCGAACGAGCTCCCACCCCAGTCCGTCCACCACCAGCACGCACACGCCGGGGAGTGATTCGATCCCCAGCGGGTTCGCGAACCCGGGAAGGCCGAGGGCGGCCAGGACCGAAGGGACCAGGTCCGACAGGGAAGCCTCGCCATAGCGAGGGACGAGCGGTTCCGCCGCCGTCACGGCAACCCACTCCCGTCCCCGTAGAACACCCGATCCATGGCTGCCCGCGCCCGGTGCGTGATCCTCCGGTAGTCCTGGAGAAAGCGGTGGCGGGCCTGCTCCCCATAGCCCAACCGACGGGCCAGGGCCGCCTGGGCCTCGGGGGTCGGGGGGAGCGCCTCCACGGGGACGCGATGGTCGATCTCGAGCGCGTTCTTCACCTCG
>VAYC01000217.1 GCA_005885025.1 Actinomycetota bacterium
CCCGGGCTCCGGGAACCCCAACCGCGTCTACATCCAGGTCTCGAGCGATGGAGGAAAGACGTTCGGACCGCAGCACGTCGTGGCCGACACGATCGGCGGGATCGACTACCCCAGGCAGGTCGACTGCGTGGTGACCGTGGACCCGGTGACCGGCGCCATCTACGTGAGCTTCCTGGCCTACGGTTCGGGGCCGAGGGCTGACGTGGCGGTGGCGAAGTCCACGGACCACGGAGCGACCTTCAGTGCCGTCATCGTGAACGGACCGGAGTGCAAGAACTGCGACCATCCATGGACGGTGGCCCATGGCAACGATGTCTACACGGCCTATGCCCATGCGAAGAACCACTACCTCTCTCGGTCCTCCGATGGCGGCCTCACCTGGACGGAGACCAACGTCCTGCGGGCGGACATCGTGGCGTTTCCCGAAGGGGCCGTGCTCGATTCGGCGAACAACGCCTGGTTCGCGTGGGGCGACTGCAAGACCTCGAGCTGCAACGGCAACACGGCGGGCAACTACCGAGTGTCGCGGACGCTCGCCGGCACCTCGACGACCGCCTTCGCCCTGGTGGCCTCGGCCCCGGCCGGACCGAAGTGCCCCTACGCTCCCGCCTGCGGGTTCGCCTACTTCGGCATCCAGAACGACATCGCCATCGACGCGGCCGGAAACCTGTACATGGTGTGGCAGGACGGGCAGGACCACACCAAGGCCGGGAGCCCGCCGATCGTGCAGCTCTCGCGGTGCCGTGCGGGGTCGGACTGCACGAACCCCTCAAGCTGGTCCTACGTCAGCCGGGCGGACGACAAGAACGCCCACCGCTGTGCCAGCTCGGCCTGCTACGCCCTGTTCCCTCGGATCGAGGGCGGGACCGCCAACCAGATCGGCGTCATGTGGATGGACGATCGCAACGGAGCGCCGATCGACCACATGAACGGATGGAACGTCTGGTACCGGACCTCGACCACCGGAGGGACCACGTGGACGGGACCGAGCACCCGGGTCTCGCAGTACGACCCCAGTCGTCCCGAGTCCCAGCCCAACGGCTTCAAGTTCCCGTACGGGGACTACGAGGGCATCGACCTCAGGACTGGCGGTCAGAAAACCGCCGCCGTGATGATCTGGGGCGAGGGGACGAATTACACGGGAGGGATCGACAACCCGGGGCACGTGATCTATCGGACGCTCGCCACGTAACCGAACCGCCTGGGGTTTGCTGCTCAGCCTGGCGGGCGCACGACCTTGGCTCGCCGCTGGAACAGGCGCGGCCGCCACGCTCGAAGCGACCGGTCCGATGACCACGGGGCATATGGGGCCATGGTCAACCCCGCCAGCGCCACGAGCACCGTGTCGTAGTTCACGCGCCAGCCCGCGAAGTTCAGCCAGCAATCGTCCCGGTCCAGCTTGAGAGGGACACCGGCCCGGGCCAGCCGGTCATACGCCTCGTCGAACTCATCGCGGCCGATGGTGATCGGATCGCCCTTCTTCGGGTCGGGAGCGTAGGGGATGCCGAAGAAGTCGGCGATCCTCCGAAGCGCGAGATACCCGGCTCGGATGCAGAACTCGGCCTGGACGTTGCGAGGGACGTCGACGGTCGAGGAGACCAACGACGCCGCGTCGAGCACGGCACCGGCAGCCGTGACCCACGAGTGATCGGGTTGTGGGGAGCGGAAGAACACCAATGCGGGGAACGAGGAGTGACTCTCCTCGACCTGTACGAACCAAGTCTCCCAGTCGCGCCACACCTCCTCCAGGCGGTCGACGCGGCCGAGGACCCAGTAGCGATCGATCATCTCCACACCCGACGGGGGGGAGCCCGCCCGGATCTCCAGCGCGGTGACGGCGTTCTCCCGCCTCGAGAACGAGGCGTAGATCGAGGGGAGGTAAGTGATCAGCATGGCCAGGAGGACCAGGCCCACGCCGGCCTCGGTGAAGGTGAGCAGGGTCGCCGGGAGGTCTGAAGGCCGCTCGAACCCAAGCGTGAGGACCGAGGACCCGGAGAGCCGGAACGCCGTGGGAACCGACCGACCCCCCAGGCCCCAGAACATCCCGGTGTAGCCGGCGACGACCAGGGTCACCCACACCCCCAGCAAGACGAGGAGGCTCACCGGCGCGTAAAGGGCCATGACGCGATCGCGGCGCTCGTAGGTCGCTCCCGGGCCGGCCCACAGCCGGAACAGATCGCGCATGCGAAGGAAGACCAGCCGGCCGAGCTTGGCCGGGACGGCCCGGGGCAGGATCACGGTCCGGACGGCAGATCCGAACGTCGCGTAGACGGCGGCAGCCCCGGCGATGAACACGACGACCCTGGCGACGATCATGGCTTCCCCTGGCGTCCGGGCCGGGCCCCCTTGCCCCTGGTGATGGAAACGGGGCATGATAATGACGCCTTCCCCGTGCCGTCGTGCGAAGGGACGGTGCGAAGCCTTTGGAACCGACTGGAGCCCCCGCCCCTACCACTGCCACGGCCGCGACCGCGACCGAGGCGTCTATGACGCCGCCCCCCCCGGTCCCGTCACCTGCCGTGGCGCCCGCGGAGCCGACCCCCAAGCCGGCTGCGGTGACCCTCAGCATTTCCGAGGCTGCCCGTGCCTGTGGCGTGAATCGGCGAACCATCCGCCACCACCGTCAGGCCGGTGACTTCCCCGGGGCCTTCAAGGACCAGGACGGGATGTGGCGCATCCCCGTAGAGGACGTCGAGTGGGTCGGCCTCCACGCCGACCTTGGCCGTGCCTCCGAGGATCCCATCGCGGCGGGGAAGGTGGACCTCCTCCGGACCGAAGTGGCCGTCCTCCGAGAGCGCCTCCGCGCCGCCGAGCTGATAGCCCTGGAGCGGGAGAAGAGGATCGACGACCTCCGCCTGATCCTTCGGATGCTGCCTTCCCCCTCCCTTGGGGCCTCCTCGCTGGACAGGGCGGCCGGCCGGCTTGGCGCGAGGCAGGGCACGAGCCCGGCGGCGCTCACCGCAGGGAAACCGTCTCCCGAAACCGCCTCCACTCAAATGGCAGGCGGCGAGTCGGATCCGGTGCTCTGGCTCCCCGATGCACCCGAAGCTCCCTCGGCGCCCATGGAAAGGCTCGTTCGAGGCCCGGAGAACGATCGCGGATCGATCTGGACGCCCGACGATTCGTCGGTAGCGCCGGAAGAAGCCGAAGAAGGTCTTCCCGCCGATGAACCGGCCGAACTCACACCACGGTTCTACGGTCTGCCGGTGGAGACTGGCGGCCGGCGAAAGAGCTGGCTGCCCTGGCGAAGGTCCCGGGAATAGCCAGCCCCGACCCTCCCCCGACGGCCCGGCCCAGATCTGTTGAGCACGAGCGGCTGAGAGCCGAGAACGAACGGCTGCAAGCGAAGCTGTCGGCGGCCGAGACCTTGGCCGCCGAGCGGGGGCAGCGAATCGAGGACCTCGTTGCGGCGCTCCAGGGCCTACCGCAGGCTTGGATGCAGTATCTCGAGCGAACCGCCGAGCCAGAATCTGCGGATGCCGCTGCCCAGAGCGGAGGACGTGACGCGGCCACCGTGATCGAGGTTCTGGGAGCACGTCCCCAGGAAGCATCGAGTCCGCCGATGCCGGCACCCCATTCCGCCTCAACGCCCGCACCGGTGCCTGCCGACTTGGCGGCGGCCGAAGCGGCGTGGCGGGAGGTTCGCGTGTTGCGGGACCGGCTGGAAGGAGAGCGCCTGGACAAAGAGTTGGCGCGGCTCCGAACGCGAAAGCGCGGACGCTTCCGCAGGCAAGGGCTCCGGCAGGCCAGCTGACGTCGAGCTGGCAGCTCTCCAGCGCGGACCGTCAAGGGCGAGAGCGGGTCGGGCTCGCCGTGGGTGACGCCCTGTACGCGCTCGACCCGGGGGTGCGTTTCGTGGACCTGTTGGGCGACGAGGGTCAGCGGCTGAAGGGAGCCGGCGAGCAGGTTCGTGCGAGGCCCAACGAGGTCTTCGAGATCTCCTCCGTCCAACTGTGCGCACCGGTCCCGACCCCGCCGTCGGTCCGCGACTTCTACGCGTTCGAGCAGCACGTGCGGACGGCCCGTGAGCGACGAGGGCTGGAAATGGACCCCGATTGGTACGAGCTTCCTGTGTTCTACTTCACCAACCCTGCGGCCATCGTGGGACCTTTCGACGATGTGGCCGTTCCACCGGGGACCGAACAGCTCGACTACGAGCTGGAGGTCGCGGCGGTGGTGGGTATGGGCGGCGCCGACCTGGATCCTGACCAAGCCGAACGCCACATCGCCGGCTTCTGCGTCATGAACGATTGGAGCGCCCGGGACATCCAGCGCCGCGAGATGCGCCTATCTCTTGGGCCGGCGAAGGGAAAGGACTTCGCCAGCACCCTGGGCCCCTTCCTGGTGACTCCGGACGAGATCGAGCCCTACCGAACGGGAAAGGCCTACGACCTCGAGATGACCGCGGCCGTGAACGGCAAGGAGTACAGCCGAGCGTCGCTCGCAGACATCTACTGGAGCTTCGGGGAGATGCTCGCCTACGCCTCCCGCGGGACACGGGTCGTGCCGGGTGACGTGATTGGATCGGGTACCTGCGGGACCGGATGCATCCTGGAGCTGTCTCTGGTCCACGGCGAAGAAGCGTACCCGTGGCTCCGGCCGGGCGACGAGGTGGCCCTCGAGGTGGAGCACCTCGGCCGGGTGGCCAACCGTGTCGTCGAGCGGAAGACGCCATGAGCACGGAAGGCGCCGACCTCGATGCGTTCGTGACCCGCCTGGAATACGTGGCCATGCGGCTCCAGCGGCACGCTGCTGCTCCGACCCCGTCCGGCCTCACCGACCCCGACGAGCCCAGCGGAGAGCAATGGGACTGGGGACAGGTGTGGGCGCACCTCGGGGAGTTCATCCCGTACTGGATCTCGCAGATGCGCTTGATCATCGAGGCTCGAGGTCCGGGTCCGGTTCCCTTCGGGAGGACGAAGACGGACCCCGTGAGGGTGGACGCCATCGAGCGGGATCGGAATCGACCGAACTCCGAGCTATGGTCGCGGCTGCAAAGACAACTCGGCGAACTTCGGAAGTTCCTCGAGGAGCTCCCAGCCGAGGCGTGGACGAAGCAGGGCGAGCATCCGACGCTCGGGGCGATGGACCTTCCGCGGATCGTCGACGCATTCCTGGTGGGACACCTCGAGGACCACGCCACCCAGCTCGACGGACTCGCGGCGCACAACAGCTAGCCGCCGGGCAGCACCTCTCGCAGCGCGTGAGCCAGGCGTTCGTATTCCGCCGGGGCGTTGTAGGCCTGCGCCGATAGCCGGAGGAACCCTCGCTCCCGCCAGGGAAAGACGGCCGCCTCGATGCCGAACCGCTCGGCCAGTCTCCTCGATACATCCTTGCCCTCATCCATGGTTCGCACCGCCGTCCCTGGCAGCGCCACGATCGTCATGGCTTCGAACAAGCCCTCGTCCACCGACCACTCCGGCTTGCTGTCGATCGCTTCGCGAATCATGTCTCCACCCATCCGCGACAAGGCGCGGTTATGGGTGCGGACCCGCTCCCACCCCAACGTGCCCATGAACTCGATGGCCGTGGGCACCGTGAGGTACGGCGTGTAGTCGTCGGTGCCGAGGTAGCCGAACGAGGAGACGAACCCTTCGGGTGCATTCCACGAGGTCACTAACGGGACGATCCGCTCCCGGTGCTCGGGGGCCACGTACAACCCAGCGGCTCCTCTCGGCGCGCAGCACCATTTGTGGAAGTTCCCCGTCCAGAAGTCGGGTGCGAGCGACCCGAGGTTCACATCGACCATCCCAGGTGCGTGAGCTCCGTCCACGAACGAGAGGACGCCGACTTCACGAAGGCGCCGCACGATGTGGCCGACAGGGAACACCATGGCCGTCGGGGAGGCGATGTGGTCGACCACGGCGATGCGGGTGCGCTCGGTGACGCCGGCCAGGAAGGCGTCGCCCAGCTCGTTCGGCCCTCCCCTGGGGAGCGGGACCGGCTGCACGACCACTTCCGCGCCAGCCAGCCCGCAGGCCCGTTCGGCGGCAAGACGAATCGCCCCGTAGCCGTGGTCGCTGAGCAGCACTTGATCGCCCCGGCGAAGCCCGACCGAGCGCAACACGGTGTTCACGGCTGTCGTCGCGTTTGCGACGAACACGAACCCGTCGGGGTCTGCCTCCAGGAACCCGGCGGTGGCGCGCCGAGCTTCCTCCAGGGCGTCGGGCAGCACCCACCAGAAGAATCCCGTGGGATCCGACTCCATCTTCCGTCGCCATCGGTCCTGTGCCTCGATGACCGGAACGGGCACGGCCCCGAACGAACCGTGGTTGAGGTGCGCGATGGCGGGGTCGATAGGCCACATCGCCCGGACCTGAAGCCAGTCGGGTCCCCACAGCGGATTCTGCGTTGGCGCACCCATCACGGGACCGAACGCTAACAGGGCCTCTCGGCGGCTTGTGGAAAGCTCAGCGGCGGACGAAGCTGGGCCGCCGGCGGGGAAAGGGAGGGGGATGGCCAGGGAGCGACGGATGCGACGGGGACGAGTGACGACCACGGTGGGGACCGGGACGACCGAGGACTCCGTCCTGCTGCAACGGCGCGATTCGGCGTTCGTCGACAGCGATCCGTGGCGGGTCCTGCGCATCGTGGCCGAGTTCGTGGAGGGCTTCGATGCCCTCGCCCGGATCCCGCCCGCCGTCAGCGTGTTCGGCTCGGCCCGGATCGGGCAAGACGATCCCTTCTACGAAGCCGCCCGAAAGGTCGGCGCCGAGCTTGCGCGGGCCGGGCTCGC
>VAYC01000218.1 GCA_005885025.1 Actinomycetota bacterium
CCGTGTCGTGGGGTATGTGAAGTCGTTGCCGCCGAGGTCGATGCTGTCCCGTTGCCATCTGGCCGTGGAGGTGGACAGGTGGTGGACACATGGGCCGGTGTTCACAAGCATGCCCACAAATCCGTAGGACGAGTCAATCGTTTGGGCCGACTGTGGATCGTACGCATAGCCGGGGACGAGCAGGCACCCCTTGGCGATGGCCGCATGTGGGGGCCCGGAGGTCGGGACCACCGCGTTGACCTTGTCCGAGAGGCCGAAGAAGGCGAGCGGGTAGGTGACCTGGGATGCCCCGCCACTGTTGCCAGAGAGGCAGAACCCGCACGCACCCAAGGTCGGATGCGCATGCAGTGGCAGATAGATGTTGTCGTGGATCCACTCCACCACGGTCGCGGGGCGGCAAGCCAGATCGGAGGGATCGACCCCCTGGGCCGCTGGGGCGGCGAGCCATGGCGTCGTCCACCGGACTTGCACGAGCCGGAGGCCAGCCTTGAGCAAGCCGGAGAAGAAGCCAAGGGCCATGGTGCCGCCGGACCCCCAATAGTGTGTTCCGCCATCCCCGCTGAACAGCGCCACCACCCCGTGGGGCGAGCTCGGCGAGTCGATGGCAATGAATCCCTCGGCACGCTGGGTTACCGCTGGACATGAGATCGTAAAGGCCTGACACGCGAAGCCCGCTGGGCACGTTGGATCCGAGCCACTGGTTCGGGTAAGCGTGCCGAGGGCGAGAGGGGAGGGCGGGTCACTCTTCGCGGCGTTGGCTACGGTTGTGATCGTAAGCAGCGATCCCATGGCGAGGATGAGCGCTACCCCTGCGTGGACAGCTGGACCAAACCGACCCGATAGGCCACGTCGCTTGGGAGGAAGGTCGCGCGGAGACATCGTTCATCACACCTCGCTCTCGGTGAGGAGATTCCGAGCACATTGCCCGGGGATCTGTGATTCAGAATCGCGGGGTTGCGACCCCTCGCCCGTTACGTGGGTATACGGATGACGATCATTGGCGGATCGGATCAGAGCGCGGACGAGCGAAAGGCGGTAAGCCTGCCCACCAAGTGGGCCACGATCGCGGCGCCGCCAAGGGTGAACAGCCCGGCGTAGGACACGCTCTGGGCGGCGAAATTGATCTTGCGGATCACCTCGGTGAAGCTCCCTCCTCCCGCCGCGAACGCCGATTGTTGAAGGAACGGAAGGACCGCCCCGGTCAGGGCCCAAAGGATCGCCGCGGAGAAGAAGACCGCGGCCACCACCAGAAGGGACGACCGGTACATGCGTCGCCGACCCTCCTCGTCCGAAACGCCATCCTGACTCGCCGCCATCTTCGATCCTCCTTCCTGGCGACCGAAGTATGACGCCAGGATCGGCTCGATTCGATTGCCCTCCTCTTCGAATTTCGGCTGGTCAGAGGGTGTCAGACCCCCCAGCTACAGTGCCCCAGTGGGCAAGGTGAAGCGGCTGTTCGTGTGCGCGAACTGCGAGCGGCCTTCCGCGCAGTGGTCGGGGCGATGTTCGGCCTGCGGGAGCTGGGGAACGGTGAGCGAGCACCCGGCAGGATCGTCCGGCTCGCGGCGCGGCGGAACGCCTCCTGCCGTCCTTACCCTTGCCCCCGATCCGGAGGAACACCGCATCTCAACCTCCTTCGCCGGAGTGGACCGTGTGCTGGGCGGGGGGTTGGTGCCTGCGTCGGTGATCCTCTTGGCAGGGGCGCCTGGCATCGGCAAGTCGACCCTTCTCCTCCAGCTGGCGTCGCGCTTGACCGGGGCCGGGCACCCCTGCCTCCTCGCCTCGGGGGAGGAGGCGCGGGCGCAGGTTGCCGCTCGAGCCAGGCGACTGGGGCTCGAGGGGAACGCGGTGGGGTACGTGGCGGGGCGGGACCTCGCAGCTGTCTTAGCGGCAGCTAGGAGCGAACGTCCCCGAGTGCTGATCGTGGATTCCATCCAGACCATCCGCGACCCGGAAGCCGATGCCCTTCCCGGCGGCGTCGCGCAGGTTCGAGCGTGCACCGACGCGCTCATCTCACTGGCCAAAGAGGAAGACGTCATCGTGCTGCTGGTCGGCCACGTGACGAAGGGAGGAGACCTGGCCGGGCCTCGCACGCTCGAGCATGCGGTCGACTCGGTGCTCACGTTCGAGGGCGATGCTCGGTCTGGACTTCGCATCCTGACGGGAGGGAAGAACCGGTACGGGCCGGAAGGCGAGGTCGCCTGGTTCGAGATGACGTCGCAGGGGCTCACGGAGACCGAGGCGGGCCCGCAGCTCACCGGGGGCGGCGAATCGGGGTGCGCAACGGGGATCGTGCTGGCCGGCCGGAGGGCCTTCGCGGCCGAGGTCCAGGCCCTGGTCGTGCCTTCGGAAGGGCCCCCTCGTCGTCAGGTGTCCGGACTGGATCCGCGACGGTTTCACATCGTGGCCGCGGTGACCGACCGGGCGCTCGGCCTACGGTCGTCCCGGTCCGAGCTGTTCGGCGCGTCATCGGGAGGACTTCGGCTGGAGGATCCGGGGGTGGACCTGGCCATCGCTGCTGCGCTGGCTTCGGCGAGTGAAGGCCGGGCTCCGCCACCCGGTTCGGGCTTCGTGGGCGAGGTTTCGCTTACGGGGACGGTCCGCCCTGTTCCCGGCATGGAAGCTCGGCTTTTGGCAGCGTCTGCGGCGGGCCTCACGGAGATCCGGGTCGCCGCTGGGAGCCCAGCCATGCCCGCAGGTCGCTCTCGTTGCCGAGTCATCCAGGTCACGCATCTACGAGATGCGTTGTCATGGGCTATCGTCAAATGAAGGGCGCAAAAGGGCAGGCCGAGACGGAAAAGGCACGTTGACCAGCACTTTTGAGTTGCAGGCAACCCCCCTCTCATGCTAACCTCTATAAACTGTAGGTCAGCCGCTCGCGCACACGAGGGAGTGTTGTGTTCACCAAGGGAGACAAGGTCGTCTATCCCCACCATGGTGCGGCAGTCATCGAAGACCTTGTGGAGCGCGAGGTGTTCGGGGAGCGGAGGACCTATTTCAAGCTCCGTCTCGCCCACGGTGACCTCACGCTCATGGTCCCGATCGACAACACCCAGGAGGTCGGGCTTCGGGAAGTGATCTCCAGGCGAGAGGTCAAGAGGGTCTTCGACGTCCTCCGCGAGGAGGAGGCCAGGATGCCCACCAACTGGAGCCGGCGATACAAGACGAACCTTGCCAAGCTCAGCTCGGGTGACGTCTACCAGGTGGCCGAGGTAGTCCGAAACCTCTCTTCCCGCGAGAAGGAAAAGGGCTTGTCCGCCGGAGAGAAGCACATGCTGGCCAAGGCCCGACAGATCCTGATCTCCGAGCTGACGTTCGCCTTCGATTCCACCGAGGAGAAGGCCGAGGCCATGCTGGACCGGGTGCTGGAAGAGGCGTATCAGGCCCAGGCCTAGTCGGGGCCCACCTCAGTCGACCCGCCGAGACCGCTTTTCAAGACAGTCACCCGCTCGTCCGAAAAAGGTCTTGGAGGCTTGCGACACGGATGCAGCGCGTCCGAACGTCGGACCGCGCCCTAAGAGCAGCGCGTCGCGGGGATAGATGAAACAGGCCAGAGCGCGCCGGCGGGCGGGGAGGCGACCCCGCCAGCCCGAGCCGAAGGAGGAGAGCCGGCCGACCCTTCGGCTCGCCATCGATGGCGAGGTCCCCGACCCACCGGTCGTCTTCCACTCGGTGGGACGGGAGCGTCGTCCCGGACCCCAGGGCGTCATGGTGGAGGTCGTCCGCCTGGTCATCGTGGGCTTGTTCGCCGTGGGTGGTTGGGAAGTGGCCGCCCGCCTGCGGCCCGAGGCGAGCAACGAGTTGCTCATCGGGACGCTGCTCGGCGCCAGCGTCGGTTATGTCCTCGGCGGAGTATTCGGACGATCCACGGCCACCGCCGTGTCCGAGCTCGAGCGGGAGCTTCGGCGGGTTCCTGCCGCGGAGATCCTGGCGGGCGGCATCGGCCTTGCCCTCGGGCTGGTCCTCGCTACCCTTCTCGCGTTTCCCTCTTATCACTTGCCGCGACGCGCCGCCTATCCGGTGGTCGGGGTGCTCTACCTGAGCTTTGCCTACCTCGGTTACAAGCTCGGCCGCGCCAAGAGCGACGAGCTCTTCGGTTTGTTCGGAGTCAAGCCCCGCGCCGCCGGGACGCTGTCCGGTGAGGTCGTCGTCCTCGACTCGAGCGTGATCCTCGACAGCCGTCTCATCGCCATGGTGCAGCAGGGATTCCTCCGCGGGACGATGCTGATCACCAGGGGGGTGTTGGACGAGCTCCAGACGGTGGCCGACTCGTCGAACGCCGGCCGTCGGGCTCGAGGGCGGAGGGCGCTGGACACCATGATCCTGCTGAAGCGCGATCCTGCGGTGGATCTGCTCCTGATCGAGGAGACCCGGCCGCAGGGGGAACCGGTCGACTCCGAGCTCGTCCGACTGGCCCGAACCCGGGGGGCCACGCTCCTCACGAACGACAGCGGTCTGGCCAAGGTGGCTCTGGCCCTCGACGTCCCCGTCCGCTCGATCCACGCGCTGGCCGAGGCCCTCCGTCCGGAGGTGGTATCGGGCCAACAGGTCCCTGTTCGGCTGACTCGGCGGGGCAAGGAGAGCGGCCAGGCCGTGGGGTACCTCGACGATGGAACGATGGTGGTCGTGGAAGAGGCCGACCACCTGCTCGGAGACACGGTGACCGTCACCGTGACCAACGCCCTTCAGACCAGCACAGGACGGTTGATCTTCGCCCGCGTGGCGGGCGACAGTGGCGAGGTGCCGCCCCGCCGCGAGGACTGAGCGCCCGCCGGGCCGCAGCCCGGCTCGACCCGATACGCTTCCAGCCGTGGGAGCAACCCTCGCTCTGCTGCTCGCCGCGGGCTCGGGGAACCGCCTGGGCCGCCAAGCCAAGGGTTTCGTCGAGCTTGCCGGGACCCCGATGTTCCTCCATTCCTACCGGTCCATCGCGGCGTGCTCGCAGATCGATGGCGTCATCATCCTCGTCCCTGATGGGTACGCCGACTCGGCGAAGGACTGGGCCCGGTCGATCGCCGCCGGTGGCCGCCTCGAGGTTCGAGTCGGCGGCGAGACGCGGGTAGCGTCCGTTCGACGCGGGCTGGAGGCGCTCTGGAGGGAAGCGGACACGGTGCTTTGCCACGACGCCGCTCGTCCGTTCGCGTCTCCCGACCTGTTTCATCGCGTGCTGGCGGGACTGGCCGGCTTCGATGGTGTCGTGCCGGTGGTGCCGAGTCCGGACACGGTGAAACGCGTCCGAGGGGGACGGGTGATCGAAACCTTTCCCCGGGAGGAGCTGGGACTCGTCCAGACGCCGCAGGCCTTCGGGGCGGAGGCCCTGGTCGAGGCTCATCGCCGAGCGAGCCACACCGGGATGGACGCCACCGACGACGCCATGCTCCTGGAGGTGGCCGGCTACCGCGTCGCCGCCGTGGAAGGCGAGCCCGCGAACTTCAAGATCACCACCCAGGAGGACCTGCGTCGGGCAGAGCTCGTTCTGGCGGACCTACAGAACGCACCGGTCTCTCCGGAGCCCACTCGGTGACCGAAATGCGGATCGGGCTCGGGGTGGATCTGCATCCTCGGGAGGCTGGCCGGCCCCTCTACCTCGGCGGGGTTCGGTTCGACGGAGAGGCCGGGCTCGCCGGGCACTCGGATGGAGACGTCCTCTGCCATGCCGTGGCGGACGCGCTGCTCGGCGCGGCGGGGTTGGGGGATCTCGGAGAGCACTTTCCGGAGGCCGATCCCAGCTATGAGGGAATCGCCGGGCTCGACCTCCTGGCTCGTGTGGTGGCGCTGCTCGCCGAGCGCGGCCTGGTTCCGAAGAGCTGCGACCTCACGTTGCTGGCCGAACGGCC
>VAYC01000221.1 GCA_005885025.1 Actinomycetota bacterium
GGCGGCACTGGCCAGAACCTCGGCTTGCTGCCGCATCTCCGGCAGGGGCTGCTCGATCTGGTGAAGGACCAGCAGATCGGCCACGGCCTCGATCCCGTCCAGGATGTCATCGATCAGCGAGGCCAGCCGGTGGATGTCCTCCCGATCGAACGGGGTGACGAAGGTGGTGTTCAGAGCCCGCATGATCTGGTGGGTGATCTCGTCGCCCTCGTGCTCGCGCTGGCGGATCTCGGCGTGGGCCGCCTCCGGATCCTGGAAATCCGTGAGGAGCTTGAGCAGGAGGCCGGCCGTGTCGGCGAGGTTCGCGGCGGCCCGCTCGAACAGGTCGTAGAAGCCCTCGCTTCGTGGAATCACCCGCAGCCTCATGACCGTTCCCCTCGGAATCCGACCAACCGAAGCATCCCGAGCGCTGGATATCAGATGCGAGCGCCTGATGTCCAACCGAAACGGTCAGGGCGGACCCAGGTCCTCTAGTCGACGAACTTGTACCCGAGCCCCCGGACCGTGACGATGTGGCGAGGCTGGTGGGGGTCCTCCTCGATCTTCTGGCGAAGGCGCTTGACGTGCACGTCCAGGGTCCTGGTGTCGCCGAAGTAGTCGGGGCCCCATACCTCCTCGATCAGGCGCTCTCGCGTCAGCAGGCGCCCCTTCCGGAGGAGAAAGAGCTCCAGGAGCTCGAACTCCTTCGGAGTCAGCTGGAGGGGCCGACCTCGAACGGAGGCCTCGTGGTGGTCGGGATCGACCTCGATCGGGCCGCCGGCGAGGCGGCCCTCGGCAGGAGGCTCCGACGGCGCGGTAATCGCCGCACGCCGGAGCTGGGCCCGGATGCGAGACACGAGCTCCCGCATCGAGAACGGCTTGGTCACGTAGTCGTCGGCGCCCAGCTCCAGGCCTGTCGGCCTCGGAGTCCTTGGCGGTCAGCATGACGATGGGGACGGTCGACTCCGCCCGGATCCGCCGGCACACGTCGAGCCCCGACAGCTTGGGCAGCATGAGGTCGAGCAAAACGAGCGAGGGCGGCGCAGACCGGAAGCGCTCCAGCGCCTCCTCCCCGTCCGCGGCCGGGGCGACCTCGATCCCCTCCTGGCGAAGGGTGTAGGCGATGGTGTCGGCGAGCGCTGCCTCGTCCTCTACCACGAGGACGCGGGCGACGCTAGGCCCGGTCCGGGTGAGAGGCGTCGGTGAACTCACGGAATTCCCCGGTCAGGAGGAACCCCACCTGCTCACCGATGTCGACGGCGTGATCGCCGACGCGCTCGAGCTGGCGGGCGACCATGTGCATCTGAACTCCCCATTCCAGCATCCGGGGGTCGGCAGCCAGGCCGACCACCTCCAGATACATCCCCCGGTTGAGACTATCGACCGGATCGTCCAATCGAGGCAGGGACAGGCACAGCTCGAGGTCCCGCCGCACGAACGCCTCCGTCGCCGTACGAAGCATCGATGTCGAGATTTCGGCCATCTCCTCGATGTGGGAAAGGACCGTCGGGTCGGTCGGGAGATCCTGGGTGGCCTTGGCGATCTTGGCGATGTTCACCGCCATGTCCCCGATCCGCTCGAGGTGGAGGTTCACGTGCATGATGACGGAGACCAGGCGAAGATCGCTCGCCACAGGCGTCTGCATGGCCAGGAGGTCGATGACGCGTCGTTCCACATCCAGATATCTGACGTCGAGCTGATCGTCACCGGAGATGACCTGGTCGGCCAGCCGGTCGTCCTTGTGGAGGAGAGCCTCGACGGATCGTTCGAGCGCACCCTGGGCGAGCTCGCTCTCGGCAGCCACCTCGCGCTCGAGGGCCGACAATTCCTCATGGAAGCGTTTCCGTGTCTCGAGCATTTAGCCGAACCGCCCGGTGATGTAGTCCTCCGTCCGTTTGTCGTCCGGGGAGGTGAAGATCCTCCTGGTCCGACCATACTCCACCACTTCGCCGTAGAGCAGGAACAGGGTCCAGTCGGCGACCCGGGCGGCCTGCTGCATGTTGTGGGTCACCAGAACCACGGTGTAGACCGCTTTCAGCTCCTCGATGAGCTCTTCGATGCGGAGGGTCGAGGCGGGGTCGAGGGCTGACGCAGGCTCGTCCATGAGCAGGACCTCCGGTTCCACCGCCAGGGCCCGCGCGATGCACAGCCGTTGCTGCTGGCCGCCGGACAGCTTCGACCCCGGCTCGTCCAGCCGGTCCTTCACTTCTTCCCACAACCCCGCCCGGCGCAGCGCCACCTCGCCCCTCTCCCGCAGTTCGGAGCGGCTCGAGCCACCGCCCAGCCTCAGGCCGGCCACGGCGTTGTCGAGGACGCTCATCGTGGGAAAAGGGTTCGGGCGCTGGAAGACCATCCCGATGCGGCGGCGGACCTCCACGGGATCGACGTCAGGAGCGTAGATGTCCTGGCCGTCGAAGAGGACCTTTCCGCTCACTCTCGCTCCGGGCACCTCTTCGTGCAAACGGTTCAGGCATCGGATCAGCGTGGACTTCCCGCATCCCGAAGGTCCGATGATCGACGTGACGGACGTGGGCTCGGCCACCATGGTCACACCGCGAAGAGCCTGGAGCGGACCGAACCACGCGTCGAGGTCCGACACCTCGATGCGTCTGGCCGGGCCCGTTTCCGCCGGCGCCGCTTCGTCCAGGACGTCCATCCAACTCATCGTACGCGCCGCTGTTGACGGTTCGCGAGGACGCGGGCCGTGATCGACAACAGGAGGACGGCTGCCAGCAGCACGATAGCCCCGCCCCACGCGATGGTGTGTTGGGACAGGACCGGGGTCCTGGCGTACTTGTAGATGCGCAGTGGGACGGCGTCCGTCGGCTGGAGCGGGTTGGTGTTGATGAACTCGTTCCCGAGGGCGGTCAGGAGGATCGGGGCCGTCTCCCCCATTCCCCGGGCCACGGCCAGCATGATCGCGGTGAAGATGCCCGACCCCGCCGTCGGGATCACCACGCGGAGGATGACCTTCCAGCGCGGGAGCCCCAGAGCAAGGGCTCCCTCGCGGAGATCGGTAGGGACCAACCGTAGGATCTCCTCGGTGGCTCTTGCGATGATCGGCCACATCAGCACGGTAAGGGCGACGGCCCCGGCGAACGCGGAGAAGTTGCCCAGTGTCACGACGACCAGAGCCCAGATGAAGGCCCCGGCTACGATTGAGGGCGTGGACAGGAGGATCTCGGCCACGAAGCGCACGGCGGAGGCCAGCTTGCCCCGCCCGTACTCCGAAAGGTAGACGGCCGCCAGGACGCCGAGCGGCACCGAGAAGCCGATGGCCATCGCCATGATGATCCCGGTCCCGATGAAGGACTGGACGATCCCTCCCCCGGGTTGTCCGGGTACCGCCGGCTCCTTGGTGAAGAAGTCGATGTTCAGCGCAGCGAACCCCTTCGCGACCACATAGGCAGTGATGAAGACGAGGGGGAGGAGGGCGAGAACCCCGCAGGCCCACAGGAAGCTGGTGAACGCCCGATCCTTGAGCCGACGAGACCTGCCGCGTCCCACGGATCCGGGGCCCGCGCCTGCTCGAACCGCGGTCGTCGCGCTCATCCGCTGATCCGGAGAGCCCGCGACTCCACCGCTTCCACCGCGGCCCGGCCGCCCACCAATCGCTCGGTCCGGCGAAGGAGGAGCCGGGACAGGGCGGCAAGGAACAGGGCGATGGCGACCAGAACGAGGGCGAGGGCGATGAGGGCGGACCGATGGACACCGACGTTGGTGGCCTCTCGGAACTCGCTGGCGATGACGGCGGGAATCGTGTACCCGGGGCGGAACAGGGACGCCCCGATCCCAAGGCCATTTCCCACAACCATCGAGACGGCGATCGTCTCCCCCAGGGCACGGCCCAGCCCGAGCATCGTGGCTCCTACGATCCCTCCCCTGGCGAACGGGAGGACGGCTATCCGGATCGTCTCGTAGCGGGTGGCGCCCAGGGCCAGGGCGCCCTCCCGAAGGTCACGAGGCACCACCGCGACAACCTCGCGGGTCACCGCCGTCACGATCGGGAGGATCATGATGGCGAGGATCACCCCGGCGGTGAAGAGGTCGCCGCCGTTGGGGTTACCCCGGAACAGCGCCCCCACTCCGGGAACCTTTCCGATGGTGCTGGTGAGGAACGGCTCGACCGTGTGGTCGAACACCGGCTTCATGATGAACAGTCCCCACAACCCGTACACAACGCTGGGGATCGCGGCGAGCAGGTCGACGAATACGGCAAGCGGGTTCCGGACCCACCCCAGCCGGACCTCGTTCAGGAGTAGAGCCAGTCCCACCGCCACCGGCACGGCCAGGGCGATGGCGATAGCGGAGGTCACCAGGGTTCCGAACACGAACGGTAGCGCCCCGAATTGCTCACGGCCGAACACCGGATTCCAGTCGCGCCCGGTGAGGAAGTGGATCCCGAATTTCCCGAAGGCGCGAGCTCCACCAGTGGACAGTTGCCACAGCAGGAGGGCTAGGAGGGCGATCAGCCCGACCGCCATCGAGACGGACACGCCCTTGAAGAGGCGGTCGGCAACGCGGGAACGCCGTCCTTCGGACGGCGTTCCTGCGAGCGGCGGTCGATGAGAGATCGCCTGCGCCACAGCCCTTTCGCTACCCCTTTACAGCTGGGGAAGGCTGGATTGTCTGGCCATTGAACTTCACCTGGTCGAGCAGGGCCAGGGCCTGCTGCTGGATGTCGCTGGGGAGCGGCGAGTAATTCAGGTTCGTCACCTGGCTCT
>VAYC01000230.1:0-7174 GCA_005885025.1 Actinomycetota bacterium
GATCGGGGCCTTCCTCATCGCGGCCTCGATCCTCGTGTTCATCGTCAACGTGGTGCGCACGCTCCGGCGCGGGCAGGTGGCCGGTCCGGATCCCTGGGACGCCCGGACGCTGGAATGGTCGATCCCCTCACCCCCGCCTCCGCACAACTTCGACACGATCCCCGTGGTGGCCTCGGTCGATCCGTTCTGGCACACGAAATACGCGGAGGGTCCGGACGGCCGGCTGGCCCCCGTTGTGGCCGGGGGATCGGCCGGACACGACGAAGCGCCCCATGACGAGGACGGCGAGCACGGGCACGGCCACGCGATCCACATGCCGTCCCCCTCATACTTCCCGTTGCTGGCCGCCCTGGGGCTCCCGATCCTGGCGTACGGGCTCCTCTTCTCCTCGATCCTGGTGGTGGACGGGGCCTTGACGATCCTGGTGGGGCTGTACGGCTGGGCCGTCGAGCCCTCGGCGGAGCCGGAGTAGGCCCGTGGCCACCCCGGTGAAGGCAGTCGAGCACGGGGCCCCCACCAGCACGGGGCTGTCCAACGCGAAGCTCGGGATGTGGGCGTTCCTGGCCTCCGAGTGCCTGTTGTTCGGCGCGCTGATCTCGACGTTCCTGCTGTACCGGGGGAGGCAGGTGACCGGCCCCACCCCGCAGAAGCTCTACGACATCCCGTACACCTCGGTGAGCTCGTTCGTCCTGCTCATGAGCAGCCTGACCATGGTGCTGGCGCTGGCGGCCATCCAGCGCGGCGACCACGCCAAGCTCCGGACGTGGCTGGTGGCCACGGCCCTGCTCGGCATGACCTTCGTCGGGGGACAGGTCTACGAGTTCACCCGGTTCGTCCAGGACGGCATGACCATCAAGACGAACGTGGTCGCGTCGAGCTTCTTCACGCTCACCGGGTTCCACGGGGCCCACGTGACCGGCGGGATCTTGATGCTCCTCTCACTGTTCGGGATGTCGCTGGACGGCAGGCTGCCGACCGAGAAGTCCGAAGCCGTGGAGCTGGTCGGGCTGTACTGGCACTTCGTCGACATCGTGTGGATCGTGATCTTCACCGTTGTCTACCTGATCCCGAAGGCGGGCTGAGGCTGCCGTGGCGGACACATCGGAGGCCGTTGCGCAGACCGCCCAGGAGACCAGGCCACAGGCGGTCGCCGAGGAGCCGGAGCTGGCCGCCCACCCCGGTCCCCGCCAGTACGTGCTCGTGGCCATCTGGCTGGCGGTCGCCACCGCCATCGAGGTCGCGTGGTACTACGCCGACGTCCCCCACGCGCTGTTCGTGGCGCTGCTGCTGTTCCTGTCCTTCATCAAGTTCAACCTGGTGGTGCTGTGGTTCATGCACCTGCGGTTCGACAGCCCGATCTTCCGGCGGCTGTTCGCCACCGGGCTGGCCCTGGCACTGTCCGTGTACCTGATCGTCCTGGTGATCTTCGGAGCCCTGAAGGCGCCCTGGTTGCTCATCGTGGCGTTCTTCCTCCTGGTCTTGCCGGTGGCCACGCTGTTGGTCCGGACCCGTCGGGGAGAGCCCACCGTCCTCCAGCCGGAACCCTCCGAGCCCCCACCCGCGGGGCACTAGACGGCCGTGGCGCTTCCACCGTTCGCCCTCCATCCCGACGCCATCGCGGTGGCGGTGGCCCTGGAGGGCTCGTACCTCTGGGCGCTCGCCCGGCTCGGTCCCCAGTCCGTCTCCGAGGGGCAGGCTCCGGCCAGCCGCCGCCAGATCACATGGTTCTCATCCGGGGCCGCCGTGATCCTGGTGGCGTCGTCCTGGCCGATCCACGACCTGTCCGAGCGGTACCTGTTCAGCGTCCACATGGTCCAGCACACGCTGATCTCGCTGGTGGCCCCTCCCATGCTCCTCCTGGGGATGCCGGCCTGGTTGCTGCGGCGGATGCTGCGGCCCAGGGCCCTCCGCGCCATCGTCCGCACCCTGACCCGGCCGTTCATCGCGTTGGTGATCTTCAACGCGGTGATCGTGCTCACCCACTGGCCGCTCGTGGTCGACCTCATGCTGCGCCATCACCCACTGCACCTGGTGGGGCACCTGGTGCTGTTCTCGGCGGCGACGTTGATGTGGTGGCCGGTGGTCAGCCCGCTTCCCGAGATGCCCACCCTGTCCTACCCGGGACGCATGCTGTACCTGTTCCTCCAGTCGATCGTCCCGACCGTTCCCGCGTCGTTCCTCACCTTCGGAAGCACGCCGCTGTACTCCTTCTACGTCTCGGCGCCCCGCATCTGGGGGTGGTCCGCGCTGACCGACCAGACCGTCGCCGGGCTGATCATGAAGCTGGCCGGCGGGGCCATCCTGTGGACGGTCATCGCGGTCATCTTCTTCAAGTGGTACCTCCTCGAGCAGCAGGGCGGGTGGGACGAGCTCGCCCTGCGGGACGTCGAGCGCGACGTCCGCACCGAGATGAGCAAGCGATGAGCGAGGCCGGGCCCGAGACCCAGGGGCGGCTCCCGGGGGTCGCCTACCCCCTCATCGCGCTGGTCCTGGGAGGGATCCTGGTGTGGAGCTTCTCCCGGATCCTCCTGGCGGTGGGGAAGGACGAGGCGGTGGCCATCGCCAGCCTCATGGCCCTGAACATCCTGGTGGGGGCGGCGCTGGTCGCGTACGGCAGGCGGGTCCGGGGGCGCCCGGTGGCCTTCCCGTTCATCGTCGCGGCCGGAGCGATCGTGGTGGTGGCGGGCGCGGTGTCGGCGTTCGCCTTCGGGGACAAGGGGCCGGAGAAGGCCGAGGCCGCGGGCCCGAAGCCGCAGGCCGTCTCCCTGACCGCGCAGGGCACCAAGTTCGTCGAGACGAAGCTCAACCTCACCGCCGGAGCCAGGGTTTCCATGAAGTTCGACAACAAGGACGCCGGCGTCCAGCACAACTTCGCTCTGTTCGACGGGCCCGACGCCACCGCGCCGGTTGTGTTCCGGGGCGACCTGGTGCCCGGCCCCGCCACCGTGACCTACTCGTTCACAGCGCCGCCGAAGCCGGGGACCTACTTCTTCCACTGCGACGTGCATCCCACCGTCATGAAGGGGACCGTCACGGTGGCGGCGGGGGCGCCGCCACCCGGTGGTGCTGCCGGCGCACCGCTCCAGCTCTCCGCCAAGAACATCGCGTTCAGCCCGACGAAGCTCACGGCCATGGCCGGGGGCAAGATCACGATCCACTTCAACAACCAGGACCCGGCGACCCCCCACAACGTGGTCGTGTTCAACGGGCCGGACGCCACCGCGCCCGTGCTGTTCAAGGGCGACCTGGTGACCGGCCCGGCCTCGGCCGATTACACGTTCGACGCGCCGCCGCCGGGCACCTACTTCTTCCACTGCGAGGTCCATCCGCAGCAGATGACGGGGACGCTGACCATCACCCGCTGAGCCGATCCCGGGACGCCGCCCCGGTCCACCGTCGTCCGTCGAACCGAAGCGCTGCTCCCGCCACGATCGACGCCAACAAGCGTTCCTTCCCCCAGAGGTCCGACGGCATCAGGGTGCGGCTGCCGGAGCGACCACCGACGCGCCATCCGCCGACGGGCGTTCGGGGAGGGACCAGTCGCCGGCATTCTGCCCACGGCAGGACGAAGGGCCGGCGGGCCGCGAACCGAATGGTCAAGCCGGAGCGGTCCTCGCGGATGGCGGTCACCCGTGCCAGGAGCCCCGAGCTCGCGACGAGGGAACCACCCGCGGCCAGCAGTGCTCCCAGGGCCGGGGTTCGATCCAGGGCTGAGATGCCCCAGGCCACCGCGGCGACCCCGGTGGCCCCCGGCAGGAGGGTGAGCCGGGACGTGCCTTCTTCGTGGCTCGCTCCGGTGAGTGGATCGTGACGCGCCAGGAAAGAGCCTCCGCGAACGGGTCGCGTTCGACGCCACGACAGCAGGTCCACCAGGACCACGCCGGCCACGCCCGAGGCGAACGTGATGGCGGGGGCGACGCGAAGGAACGTGAGGACGCCGGGCACGTGGGCACCGTATCCGTGGCCACCGACACGCAGTGCGCCGGCGCGGCCCCCCGGTTCATCCCAGTCGTGAACACGGCCGAGGCTCGGAGGACGTTCCGGGACGTCCGCGTGGCCCACGTGGCCTCGCTGCTTCCCGGCGGGGAACCCCACGTCGTCCCGTTGTGGTTCGTGTGGCTGGACGACGCGATCTACGTGTCGTGTCGGCGGGCCAGCGTCGTCCGCCGAAACCTGGAGCGGGACCCGAGGGTGGCCCTCGAGGTCGAGCGGGGGAGCGCCTGGACCGAGCAGGCCGGCGCCCTCATCCGGGGCACCGCGGAGCTGCTGCCGAGCGATCACGCCGGGGCGAAGAAGGCGTTGTCCGCGTGGTTCGACAAATACCGGTCGGAGCTCGCGGGACGGGGCTTCGCCGCCTACACGGAGCGGGTCGGTGAGCCCGTGGTGTTCCGGGTCCGCCCCGACCGCCTCTCCACCTGGATCCACGCCCAGGCTCCCCCGGGTTCTCGGGATCCGGGGCCCCCATAGCCGCCCGGCTCGTTTGCGGCTTCCTGGGGGTGCGCCTACGATGGCACTTGTGAATCGCTTCACAAAGTCCGGCCGGGGCGATCGGTCCGGGCTTGGGGGGGCCGAAGGCACGACCGCCCCCGATGGAGCGATGGGGGTCTCCTGAGGGGAACGGGGGAACCAGACGGCGACCGAGGCGGATGTCCTGGTGGTGGGTGCCGGCCCCGCGGGTTCGGCCACCGCCTACCACCTGGCCACTCGAGGCGTGGACGTCCTGATGGTCGACAAGGCCGTCTTCCCCAGGGAGAAGGTCTGCGGAGACGGGCTGACCCCTCGCGGCGTGCGGGCCATCCAGCGTATGGGCATCGACCCGACCGAGCCGGGATTCACTCGGGTGGACGGGCTCCGGACCTATGGAGTGGACGGGGTGGTCATCGATCTCCGGTGGCCCAGGCTGAAGGATTTCCCTCCCCTCGGTGTGGTTCGAACGCGTTTCGACTTCGACAACCTCCTGGCGGAGCGGGCGGTCAAGGCCGGGGCCCGGTTCGATCAGGGCACGGAGGCCCGTCGGCCGGTGATGGACGGCACGTGGGTCGGCGGCGCGCGGGTGCAGCGGGAGGGCCACGAGGAGGAAGTCAAGGCGCGGTTCGTGGTGGCGGCAGACGGCGCCTCCAGCCGCTTCGCCGCTCATGCCGGGGTCCGCCGCGACGACGGGAGGCCCATGGGCATCGCCGCCCGTCGCTACTACCGCATCCCCCGGCCCCAGGAGCCGGTGCTGGAGGCGTTCGTCAATCTCCGAGACGAGCCGACCGGGGGTGTCATGGCGGGGTACGGCTGGATCTTCCCGCTCGGAGACGGCGTGGTGAACGTGGGAGCCGGGCTGCTCAACACGTTCAAGCGGTTCAAGGAGATGTCGGCCCGGAAGCTGATGGACGTGTTCGTCGCCGACCTCCCGCCCGAGTGGGGGATCACCGAGGAGAACGCCACCGGCCCGGTACTCTCCGGTCCGATCCCCATGGGGATGAACCGACGGCCCCTGGCCGTCCCCGGCATGCTCGTGGTGGGTGACGCGGGCGGATTGACCAATCCCTTCAACGGTGAGGGCATCGCCTACGCCATGGAGACGGGCGAGCTGGCTGCGGAGCTCATCGCCGACGCCCTGGCCAAGAACCGGCCGGCCCTGGCCCATCTGTACCCGGTGTTGCTCAAAGAGCGATACGCCCGGTACTACCTCATCGGGCGGCAGTGGGTCAGGATGATCGGCCACCCCCGGTTCATGCATTTCGCGGTCCGGCACGGGTTCCCCAGGACCGCCCTCATGCGGTTCGCCCTCACTTTCATGGCGAACCTCACCGACGGCCGCGACGGCAGCGCGCAGGACAGGCTGATGCACGCGCTGGTCTCCCTGGCTCCCGAGCGATGAAGGCCTCGATCCGATGACGACCGGCTACGTGCCGATCCTGATCCTGGCGATCCTGGCCGGCGCTTTCGCCGTCCTCTCCCTTCTCGCCTCGTCGGTCGTGCGGCCCCGTCGTTACGTGCCGGACAAGGTGGCGCCGTACGAGTCGGGGATCGAGCCGGTGCGCCTGCCGAAGTCGGAACGGTTCCCGGTGAAGTTCTACGTCGTGGCGATGCTGTTCATCATCTTCGACGTCGAGGCCATCTTCCTCTATCCGTGGGCCGTCGCCTTCCGTTCTCTCGGGCTGTTCGGACTGGTCGAGATGATCGTGTTCATCGGCCTGGTGTTCGTGGCCTACCTCTACGTCTGGCAGAAGGGGGGCCTGGAGTGGGAAGGGCCGCGGCGGATCCACGGTCGGCCCGGCGAGGAGCCATACCCGGCGCTCCCTCCGATCGTGGAGCGCGGCCCGGGAGATCGTCCCGTCCGCGAGCCGGCGTTGCCGGGGAGGGGCTGACCGGATGCCGGTCCAGCGCCTGCCGGGAACGCGGCTGGGAGGGACGGACGGCTCCGGCGAGGACGACGAGCAGGAGGCCCGCCGCGGCATCCTCCTGACCACGTTGGGCAGGACCGTGGCCTGGGCTCGCAAGAACAGCATGTGGCCGGCTACGTTCGGGCTGGCCTGTTGCGCCATCGAGATGATGGCCACCGGCGCCGCGGACTACGACCTGTCCCGGTGGGGGATGGAGATCTTCCGGGCGTCGCCCCGGCGGGCCGACCTGATGATCGTGGCGGGCCGGGTCTCCCAGAAGATGGGACCGGTCCTCCGGCGCATCTACGACCAGATGCCCGAGCCGAAATGGGTCATCTCGATGGGTGTGTGCGCCTCCACCGGCGGGATGTTCAACAACTACGGGTTGATCCAGGGTGTCGACACGATCGTTCCCGTCGACATCTACGTCCCGGGGTGCCCGCCCCGGCCGGAGATGCTCATGTACGGGATCCTCCGGCTCCACGCGAAGGTGCAACGGGAAGCTCGCATCAAGTAGATGGACACGCCCGCCCTCGCCCAGCGCCTCGCCCAGCGGTTCCCCGAGGTCCTCGAGGCCCGGGGGGAGGTCACGATCACCGTCGAGGCCGACGAGCTGGCCCAGGCCCTGCTTCACCTGCGGGACGAGCCCGATCTCTCGTTCCGCTTCCTGTCCGACGTGACCTGCACCGACTGGCCCGGACTCGACCCCCGGTACTGGATGGCCTATCACCTGCTGTCGACGGAACACCGCCAACGGGTCCGGGTGAAGGTCGGACTGCCTCCCGAGCCGGACCCGCCCC
>VAYC01000230.1:7233-8062 GCA_005885025.1 Actinomycetota bacterium
AGGGGCATCCGGATCTCCGGCGTATCGAGATGCCCGAGGACTGGGTGGGGCACCCGCTGCGAAAGGATCACCCGCTGGCCGGAGTGAACACCCAGTACAAGGGGGCGTTCATCCCGCCGCCGGATCGACGAGGGCTGTGATGGAGGATCTCGGGCTCCGCGAGGAGACCATGATCATCAACATGGGGCCCCAGCACCCCTCGACCCACGGGGTGCTCCGGATGGTCCTGGAGCTGGACGGCGAGTACGTCGTGGCCTGCCGTCCGGTCCTCGGCTACCTCCACACGGGGATCGAGAAGAACACGGAGTACCGGACGTGGCAGCAGGGTGTCACGTTCGTCACCCGCGCCGACTACCTGTCCCCGTTCTTCAACGAGGCCGCCTACTGCCTGGCGGTCGAGCGGTTGTTGGGGATCGAGGCGCCGCCGCGGGCGCAGGTCATCCGGGTCATGGTGATGGAGCTGAATCGGATCGCCAGCCACCTGGTGTGGTTGGCCACGACGGGCCTGGAGCTCGGCGCGATCTCCATGATGCTGTACGGGTTCCGGGAGCGTGAGGAGATCCTGCGGATCTTCGAGCTGATCACCGGACTGCGAATGAACCACGCGTACGTGCGGGTGGGCGGGCTGGTCATGGATCTCCCAGACGGCGCCGAGGAGCGGATCCGCGACTTCCTGAAGCTGATGCCCGGCCGGATCCACGAGTACGAGGAACTGCTGTCGGGCAATCCAATCTGGCGGCAGCGCACCGTGGGCATCGGCCAGGTCTCGCCGGAGGTGATGCTCGGCTCGCGCGTCACGGGGCCCTTGTTACGAGCGGCGGGCATCCCG
>VAYC01000230.1:8113-11653 GCA_005885025.1 Actinomycetota bacterium
TCGAACCGAGGGCGACTGCTTCGCCCGATACGAGGTTCGTGTCGAGGAGATGCGCCAGTCGCTGCGCATCGTCGAACAGTGCCTGGATCGACTGACACCGGGACCGGTCATGGTGGAGGACCCGAAGGTCCGATGGCCGGCGCAGCTCGAGGTCGGACCGGACGGCATCGGGAACTCGCCCGCGTACGTCAAACACATCATGGAAGAGTCGATGGAGGCCCTCATCAACCACTTCAAGATCGTGACGCAGGGGTTCCGCGTGCCCGCCGGAGAGGTGTACCAGGCGGTGGAGTCCCCGCGAGGCGAGCTCGGGCACTACGTGGTGTCGAACGGGTCGAACCGTCCCTACCGCGTTCACATCCGGGGCCCGTCGTTCGTCAACCTGCAGCTGGTTCCCACGATGATCGTGGGCAAGCTCGTCGCCGACGTCATCGCCTGCGTGGCCAGCCTCGACCCGGTCATGGGGGACGCGGATCGATGAGCGAGGCGGAGCGGTTCTCGGTCCCCCGCTGGCAGAGCGGGCAGCCCGCGGAGCTCCGGGTCCTGGACGTCGACGTCGAGGGCCCGGTTCTGTCCGACGAGGCTCGCCGGGTCGCCGAACGGATCGCCTCGAAGTATCCGACCCGACGGTCGGCCATGATCCCGCTGCTCTACCTGGTCCAGGCGGAGGTGGGATGGGTGCCACGCCGGGGGATGCGGGAGGTGGCCGACGTCCTCGGTCTCACCACCGCCGAGGTCGAGGCCGTCGCCACTTTCTACACGATGCTCAAGCTCC
The DNA here is from genome assembly GCA_005885025.1 of Actinomycetota bacterium. Classification (GTDB taxonomy): domain Bacteria; phylum Actinomycetota; class UBA4738; order UBA4738; family UBA4738; genus AC-52. The sequence goes on from VAYC01000230.1 coordinate 8,889, forward strand.
ACCCCTGCGGGCGCTACATCGTCTCGATCTGCACGAACCCGTCCTGCGCGCTTCTGGGGGCGCGCCGCCTCTACGAGCGAGCGCGCGAGCTGCTCGGCGAGTCGGCCGAGCGCGTCAGCGAGGACGGGCTCTTCACGCTGGAGGAGGAGGAATGCCTGGCGGCCTGTGACCAGGCGCCCGTGGTGGCGGTCAACTTCCTCTTCTACGACCGGGTCTCCGAGGAGCAGCTGGAGTCGATGATCGAGGAGATCCGGCAGGGACGACCCCCCGCCGCCTCGCGCGGGGGCATCCCCGGTGAGCTCAAGGACATCTCCCGCGTGCTGGCCGGGCTGGGAACCGATCGCGCAGCCGAGGTCGAGGATGGCTGAGTTCCAGCCGGTTCTGACCGCGCGATGGGGCGACCCCGAAGCCGCGACGCTCCACGGCTACGAGCGCACGGGCGGATACCAGGCCCTGCGCAAAGCCCTTTCCATGGATCCCGCCGCCGTGATCGAGGAGGTGAAGAGCTCGGGCCTCCGGGGCAGGGGCGGTGCCGGCTTTCCCACCGGGACGAAGTGGTCGTTTATCCCCCAGGACACCGGGAAGCCCGTCTACGTGGTCGTGAACTTCGACGAGAGCGAGCCTGGCACCTTCAACAATCGCGAGCTGATCGAGCGCGATCCCCACCAGCTGGTGGAGGGAGCGATCATCTGCGCGTACGCGGTGCGGTGCCGGACGGCATTCGTGTACTGCCGGGGCGAGTTCGTCTGGCCGGGGACCGTCCTGGAGCGGGCCATCGCCGAGGCCTACGAGGCCGGCTACCTCGGCAAGGACATCCTGGGGAGCGGCTTCGACCTCGACGTCATCCTCCACCGGGGCGCCGGCGCCTACATCTGCGGTGAGGAGACGGCGCTGCTGGAGTCGCTGGAAGGCTTTCGAGGGCAGCCGCGCCTCCGGCCGCCCTTCCCGGCCGTGGAGGGCTTGTACCGGTCGCCGACCGTGATCAACAACGTCGAGACGCTCTCCTGCGTGCCCCACATCATCGACCGGGGGGCTCGGTGGTTCGCCTCGATCGGGGCGGGGAAGTCGACAGGGCCGGGCATCTTCTCCGTCAGCGGAAAGGTGAACCGCCCCGGGAACTACGAAGCGCCCATGGGCACCACCGCCCGAGAGCTGATCGAAGGGCACGCGGGGGGCGTGCGGGATGGCAAGCGGGTCAAGGCCTGGACGCCGGGCGGATCCTCCACTCCCCTGCTGACCGCGGAGCACCTGGACGTCCAGATGGGCTTCGACGAGGTGCAGGCGGCGGGCTCGCTGCTCGGGACCAAGGCCATGATCGTGCTCGACGAGCGCGACTGCGTGGTCGACGCCGTCTTGCGCTTCACTCAGTTCTACGCCCACGAGTCCTGCGGGAAATGCACGCCCTGCCGGGAAGGGACCTGGTGGATGACCCGGGTGCTCCGGCGGGTCGAGCAGGGCCGGGGGCGGATGGAGGACATCGACCTCATGCAGACCGTCGGGCAGAACATGCTGTTCAAGTCGTTCTGCGCCCTCGCCGACGGGGCGGTCAGCCCCATCGACTCCTCGATCAAGTACTTCCGGGACGAATACGAGGAGCACGTCCGCCTGGGCCGGTGCCCGCTCCGGGAGGAGAGTCCCCGGCTCGAGGCGGCCTCTGCCCGCAGCGGCGGAACCACCGGGGCACTGGCCCAGGTCCTGCCCGAGGGGATCGAGGTCGAGCTGGGAGAGGTCTTGGGATGAGTGACCCCGGCCCGGTGACGCTGACGATCGACGGCAAGGAGGTCACGGTCCGGGCAGGGACGCTGATCATCCGTGCCGCCGAGGAGCTCGGGATCGAGATCCCCCGCTTCTGCGACCACCCCCTGCTCGACCCAGTGGCCGCGTGCCGGCAGTGCTACGTGAAGGTCGAGGGCCAGCGCAAGCTCATGACGTCCTGCTCCACCCCCGTGGCGGATGGGATGGTGGTCTTCACGCAGTTCACCGACGAGGAGGTCAAGAAGGCGCAGACCTCCGTGCTCGAGTTCCTCCTGATCAACCACCCGCTCGATTGCCCGGTGTGCGACCGGGGCGGGGAGTGTCCGCTCCAGGATCAGGCCCTCGCCTTCGGCCCGGGGGAGTCGCGATACGTCGAGGCCAAACGGACCTACCGCAAGCCGCTGCCGCTGTCGCCGCTGGTGGCCCTGGACCGCGAGCGGTGCGTGCTGTGTGCGCGCTGCACGCGGTTCTGCGACCAGATCAGCGGAGACCGGTTCATCGAGCTCTTCGACCGGGGCGCCGCCGAGCAGGTCTCCATCGCCCCGGGCGAGGACTTCCGCTCGCCCTTCTCCGGCAACACGATCCAGATCTGTCCCGTGGGGGCGCTCACCGCTCGCACCTACCGGTTCGCCGCCCGGCCCTTCGACCTGGCCTCGGCGGACTCGATCTGCCCGCACTCTCCGGCGAGGCGAGGTCGTGCGCCACCTGGCCAGGGACAACGTCGAGGTGAACGACGCGTGGCTGTGCGACAAGGGACGGTTCGCCTTCTCCTTCTCCGACCGTCCGGACCGCCTGACCACCCCGCTCCTCCGCGAGCGGGGCCTGGAGCCGGTCTCGTTCGCCGAGGCCCTGTCGGCGATCGCCGGCTGGTGCCGTGGGAAGCCGGTCGGGGTGCTTGCCGGAGGCAGGCTCTCCGACGAGGACGCGTATGCGCTGTCCAAGCTGGCCCGGACGACGTTCAAGACGAACGACGTTGACCACCGGCTGGGTTCGAGCGACGTGAGTGCGGT
>VAYC01000236.1 GCA_005885025.1 Actinomycetota bacterium
AGCTTCCCGCCATCACCGAACGTGGGATCCAGGTCGCCTGCCGCCGCGTGGGCCGGTTCCGTCAAGAGGGCGATAGAGGCGAGTACCAACAGGATCGGGAGCGCCAGCCGAGTGACTCGCATAGAGGCTCCTCGGTCGAGCTTCAGGACACGAGCGAAAGCGTACCCTAACCCGTCCCGCACACGCCGGCGGGCGAACAAGGGTTCCGACGGCGTCATTTACCATTCCGCCCGTGCCCGAGACCTCCACCCATCCTGACGTGGCCGCCGAACAGGCCTACCTCGACCACGCCTACGAGTGTCTGGAGGACATGCGTCGGCAGGCTGCGCACGGGCTCCGGATCACCGTGCTGACCCCGCGCTAAGCCAAAGGCCTGGAGTTCGACCAACTCATGCTGGCTGAGCCGAGCGCGATCGTGGCGGAGGCGCGCGACGGCTACCGACAGCTTTACGTGGCGCTGACCAGGTCGACCCAGACGCTGAAGGTCTTCCACGAACGCGAGCTGCCGCCCGAGCTGACCCCGGTCAGCGCGTAGAAGCTGGAGCGGCGTCCCGCCGGACGACTCAGGTCTCTTGGCCGACGGACAGGATGTTCCCGTCGAGATCCTTGAACCAGGCACCCTTGACGCCCTGGATCTCGGCGATCCCGTTCACCGTCTTCAGCCCCGGCATGTCGTACTCCTCGAACGTGACGCCGCGGTCCCGAAGCTCCTTGACGGTCTTCTCGAGGTCGTCGACCTGGAAGGACATGTACGTGCTCTTCGCGGTCCCCGCGAATGAGGACGGGTAGACGAGGAACCACGTGCCGCCACCCGTTTGGTACCTCACGCCGTCCGACCGCTCGTCCATGGGCTTGAAGCCCAAGGTCTCCTCATAGAACTTCCTGGCCCGACCGATATCCGATACCGCCACCGTTGCGTGGGACGTTGCCGAATCGAGCATCCTGCACCACCTCCACTCCGAAGCTTATCGCTGTGGGTCGAAGACAGCCAATCGCCAGGTGACGCCTCCTCCTTGACGGACACTCGCCAACTCCAGTGATGTGGCAAGATCGCGGACACGATGGGGATGGAGGAACGCTACTTCACCGGGGGTTGGCCGTTCGCGCCCTCACCCCGAGGCGCCGGCATCTCCCGGGAGGAACGGACTCGGCGGAAGATAGCCCTGGCCCAAGCCCCGCTGTTCGCGAACCTGTCGAAGCGCCAGCTGCATTCGCTCGCCAAGGTGACCGCAGTGACCCCGTACGAAGAGGGCGCGGAGGTGGTCAAGCAAGGGTCGATGGGATCGACCTTCTACGTGCTCCTCGAAGGCCGGGCGAAGGTGGTGCGGTCGGGGAGAACGCTGAGCCACCTGTCGGCCGGCGACTTCTTCGGCGAGATCTCTGTGCTGGACGGCGGGCCTCGAACGGCGACGGTGCTCGCGGAAGCGCCTCTCCGCTGCCTCACCCTGGACCGAAAAGACTTCATGGAGGTCCTGGAGCACGAGCCTCGGCTGGCGATAGAGCTCTTGTGGGAGCTGGCCGGCCGCCTGCGCCGCAGCGAGCGTTCACTGATCGGCTGACGGCGGTTCGTCGGCGCGGTCAGACAGTTACGTCTTGAGCCCGAAGGACCAGACGGCCCGCCTCATCCGGTGCCACGTCGAGCACCGATGACGCCAGCGTCTCGGCGACTTCGGGGGCCACGAACACATCGAGGTCCGTCGCCAGCGCCTGGACGTCCCCAGCATGTGGGGCCTTCACGGGGCGGAACGTGATCAGCGCGTCCCCATCGGAGTTATGGCTTGGCTCGATGCGAATTGCGGTTGCCGGATCCGTGTCCAGCGGGAGCAGGGCCTTGAGGTAGGAAACGGTGGCGTCGGTCACTTCGAGCATCGGAGAGCCCCCTGCGTCCTCTGCGTAGACGAACCCATTAACAATACCCCCTTCAGGGTGGGGTCGACTGAGTCGACTCCCATGGAGCGTGATAATCCGCAGCACCCGAGGAGTGATCGGCCCGTGACCGAGGCCCTGCAATCGACCGCCCGCCCCAGGAAGCGCCTTCTGCGCATCGTCCAGATCGGCGTGTCTCTGATCGTCGTGGTCGTCATCTTCGCCGGCATCTTGCCCAAGATCGCCGACTACTCGTCGGTGGGAGAAACGATCGCGAGCCTCACGTGGTTCGAGCTGCTCATCCTGCTCGGGGCCACGGCCTTCGCCGCCGCGGCATTCTGGCCGCAGATGATCGCCTCGCTTCCCGGGCTGAAGCTGGGGCAGGCGGCGGTGGTCCACCAGGCGTGCAGCACCGTGGCGAACACCCTCCCCGGTGGGGGCGTGGTCTCGGTGGGGGTGAACTACGCCATGTTCCGGTCGTGGGGCTTCCCGGACTCCGCGATCGCCCTGTCGGTCCTGATCACCTTCGTGTGGAACATGTTCATGAAGCTCGCCCTGCCGGTGGTCGCCCTGGTCATCCTGGCCACGGTGGGGCAGGGGAGCATCGGGCTGCTCGTGGCTGCCGGCGTCGGTCTGGCGATCCTGATCGGAGGCATCGGCGCCTTCGTTCTGATGCACCGCAGAGAGGGCCTGCCCGGACAGATCGGCTCGGTGGTCGGTTCGGTGGCCTCCTTCATGCGCAAGCTCGTCCGCAAGCCCCCGGTCGCTGGCTGGGGGGAGAAAGCGGACCGGCTACGGACCGGGGCTCGCCGCCTGGTCGCGACCCGGTGGGTTCCCCTCACCGCCACGACGGTCGTGAGCCACCTGGCCGTGTACCTGGTGTTGGTGCTGGCCGTACGGGACGTGGGGATCTCCGCCGGAGAGGTGACCTGGCCTCAGGTCCTCGAGGTGTTCGCCGTGGTGCGGCTACTGTCCGCCTTGCCGATCACCCCGGGAGGCCTGGGGATCGTGGACCTGGGCTATATCGGGGGGCTGGTGCTGGCGGGGCGACATCATACGGACGTGCCGCTGGCAGTGTTCCAGGCGCAGGTCACCGCCGCCGTGCTGGTGTTCCGCGCCCTCACGTATGGGCTGCAGATCCCGCTCGGCGGGGTGGCCTACCTGATCTGGCAGCGCAAGCGGAGCTGGCGAAACGGGTCTTCGCCCGCCGAGTCCTCCGCTGACGCTAGCCCGTGAAGCCCGGCTGCCCCTCTACTGGCGATGCGGGCGTGGCCGAGGGAGGTTGGTGAACAGGAGGAGGAGTCTCGCTCGGCTGCGGGCTGGGCTCCGACGTCGGGCTCGGTGATGGAGACGGCGACGGGCTTGGGTCGGGGCTCGGAGAGGGCGACGGCGAAGGCGACGGTTCGGTCTCTCCGCTGCAGCCATCGCTGATGGTCAATATCGCGTGTTCGGTGACCGAGCCGGAGGTGATGACGGCCTCAGCGGAGGTCGGCCCGCCCGTGGGGTAGCCGGCGGTGATCTGAAGGGCGCCCGAGTTCCCGACCGGAGCCATCTGGCCCTGGTCGACCCCGTTCACGGACAGCTCCGCCGTGGTGCCGTCGACCGGCTGCCCGCCGGGGGTGAGCACCCAGTGCAGATATGGCGTCTGGCCCTCCGAACAGGGAACGATGGAGTCCAGACCGTTCCCCTTCCAGGTGACGACCTGCGAGGCAGACGCGCCCGCGAGCCGCAGTGACGCGAACGCCCCGACGATCAGAAGAGCCAGGATGGCTAGCCTTTTCACGCTTTTCCCCCCATGTCGGTCGATTAGGGGGCACATGATGTACGAAGGCCGGGATGCCTCCACCCACCGTTCGGCGCTTTCTCCGGGTCCTTAGACCTGAGGCTTTCGGCAAGTGGCCCGTTTCAGCGAGCTGCCGTCCAGGATTCCCACCCTTCGCCGTGCTCGTGTAAGCCATTGGCCGCTTGGCAGGCAACCTCGGCCCCGCGACCATGACCGGCCCGAGGCAGGAGGTCCCAGGTGCGACAGAACTATGGGAAGTACGGTTCGGTCCTGACGGCTCTGCGGAGGACGCGGATCACTCCGGACAAGTTCGGCCCCGCCCCCGAGCCATCTGAGGAGGCGTCCTCCTGGCTTCCGGGGTCCCGTCCTGTCCCCAAGCCGG
>VAYC01000237.1 GCA_005885025.1 Actinomycetota bacterium
GAACGGATCTTGGGGAGGGCGTCGAAGTTGTGGGGCGGGGGCGGTGAGGACGTCGCCCACTCGAGCGTGTTGCCCTGCCAGGGGTCGGCGGAAACGGTCCGGGGCTTCCGCAGCGTGACGAAGACATTGACCAAGAAGACGGTGATCGAGACGGCGATGACGAACGCACCGACGGTCGCCACCAGATTGAGGAAGCTCCACCCGCGGTCCGGCGCGTAGTCGGCGATGCGCCGGGGCATGCCCCGGAGACCGAGGATGTGCATGGGGAAGAAGGTCAGGTTGAACCCCACCAACTGAAGCCAGAAGTGCCATTGGCCCAGCCGCTTCGACAGCATCCGACCGGTGATCTTCGGAAACCAGAAGTACATGGCGGCCATGATGCCGAAGAGGGTTCCCCCGAAGAGGACGTAGTGGAGGTGGGCCACCACCCAGTACGTGTCCGTGATCGCGAAGTCGATGGCGGGCGACGCCATCCACACCCCGTCGATCCCTCCGATCAGGAACATGGCGATGAAGCCGAGGGCGAAGAGCATGGGCGGCTCGAGCCGGATCTTGCCCCTCCACAACGTGGCCAGCCAGATGAAGAACAGCACGCCCGTGGGGATGGAGATCATCTCCGTGGTGATGCTGAAGAACGGGAGCTCCACCGCCCCTGTGGCGAACATGTGGTGGGCCCATACGGTGAACGAGAGGGCCGTGATCATCAGGAAGGACAGGATCACGGCCGGGTACCCGAACAGCGGCTTCCCGGAGAAGACCGGGAGGATCTCGGTGATCACTCCCCAGGCGGCCAGGATCAGGATGTAGACCTCGGGGTGGCCGAAGAACCAGAAGGTGTGCTGCCACAGGAGGACGTTCCCGCCCCGCGTGGGATCGAAGAACGAAGTCCCCAGACGGCGGTCCGCGAACAGCATGATCAGACCGGCCGTGAGGACCGGCGTGGCCAGCACCACGAGCAGGGACTGAGCCAGGATGCTCCACACGAAGATGGGCAGCCGCATCATGGTCATCCCGGGGGCCCGGAGCCGGAGGATCGTGACGATGAAGTTGATCCCTCCCAGGATCGACGCCGTCCCCACGATGAGCAGCCCGGCGATCCACAGGTCCTGGCCGGCTAGGCCCTGCACGGACACCGGCACGTAGCTGGTCCACCCGGCCGCCGCCGCGCCCCCCTTGGCCAGGAATCCCGACAGGATGGTCAGGCCTCCCACCGGCAGGAGCCAGAAGGAGAGGGCGTTGATCCGGGGGAACGCCATGTCCAGGGCCCCGATGTGCAGGGGCACGAAGTAGTTCCCGAACCCGGCCAGCATCGGGAAAATGACCAGGAAGATCATCAACGTCCCGTGAATGGTGAACAGCTGGTTGTAGGCGTGCGGGGCAAGGATCTGCGTCCCCGGCCGGGCCAGCTCGGTCCGCATGAGGAGGGCGAAGATCCCACCGATCACGAAGAAGGCGAACGAGTTGACCAGGTAGAGGATGCCGATCTTCTTGTGATCCGTCGTGGTGAGCCATGACAAGACCCAGCCCCGGGGCCTCGGGGCGATCGCCCGCGGACGGGCCTCCGTTACCGCCATCGCTCGACCTCCGTCACGGCTTCTTACCTCCCACGATGAACACGCCGGACATGGAGGGGCCGTGGACGTCGCACTGGAAGTAGTACCTGCCCGGCGGGAGATCGGTGATCTGGAACGATTTCGTTGCGACGCCGGCGAAGCGACCCGTCTGGAAGAACTTCTTGGTCTGGCTGAAGCTGTCGTAGATGGCAAAGTTGTGGTCGATGCCGGCGTCCTTGTTGTTCACGGTGAGGGAGATGCTCGGGCCCGGCGGGACCGCCAGGCAGTTCGTGTTCCACGAGATGTCCTTGGCGGTGATGGATGCGGCCGGGCCGTGGGCAGGGCAGTTGATGCTCTGGATCGCCTTGATCTGTTGCTCCGTCCAGGCGGCGTAATCGGGAGGGGTCACCACCTTGACCATGAAGGTCATCTTCGAGTGCCACAGCCCACAGAACTCGGCGCACTGGGCCGGGAACGTGCCGAGCTTGTTGGCGGTGAAGGTGAACGTGTTCGTCCGCCCTGGGATGACGTCCCGTTTGAACAAGAAGGCGGGCACAAAGAAGGAGTGGATGACGTCCCGGGAATGCAACTCGATCTTGACGGGCTCGTCGACAGGGATCTCCATCAGGGCGGGCCTGACGAGGGTCTTCCCCGAGACGAAGAATCCCTCGTTCAGGTAGTAGAACGTCCACTCCCACTGGAAGCCCTCGGCTCGGATGGTGACGAGGGGGCTCGGATCCTGCTTCTGGACGCTGGCCAGGACCCCTTCGCCGACGGCAAACAGGATTGCCACGATCACCGTCGGGATCACGAAGAACGCCACCAGCGTCCGGGTGCTTCCGAAGCTCTGCGGGCCCACCGCATCCTCCCGCCGGCGCTTGTGGAATCGCCACACCGACCACAGCAGCAGTCCTTCCACCCCGATGAACACCGGCGCCGCCATGATCGTGATGATCACGTACAGCCCATGGACCTTTTGGCCCTGGACGGTGGCTCCCGGTTGGGCGCATCCCGTAGCGAGGAAAGCCAAGAGCAGGACCCCGGTCGCCAAGGCCCAATGCCGCCCGGCTCCGGCTTCCCGCGCCCCGTCTCCTACTCCCTGGCGCGCTGTCCTCGCCTCCCTTCCGGCCGAGCCCGCCACCCGGAACGGCGGCCTGTTCTCAGCTCGTCACGGTGAACTGGAACACCATCCCTCGACCGGCGTGGGCGTCGCCCTCCCCCCCGCCGAGGTTCCCCGTCTGCCAGCAGGCGATGGCGTAGTTGCCCGGCGGCAGGAACAGCCACTCCACGACGCTGGCCCCGGTGTCGGCCGCTCCAAAGTCACCGCCGATGTGGAGCCACTCATCCTCGGAACCCGCGCCAGGAACGGCGTCCGCCGGGCCCTTGGCGTCGGTGATGACGTCCTGGGCCGTCTTCCCCGAGGGCAGCGCGATCGGGATCATCTCGTGGGTGATCGAAAGCGACTCCCTGTTCTCGAACACGAATTGATGAATGCCCGATTTGAGCGTGGTCGGCATGCCGTGGTACCGGAACTTCTGGACGAAGATTGTCGTGGCCTCGGTGCTCGAAGAGCTCTTGGAGCAGGCTGCCCCGACCAGAACCACGGTGGCGACTAACGGAACCGACCTCGCTACGGCCCTTGCGATGGTCCGAGCTCCTCGTCC
>VAYC01000238.1 GCA_005885025.1 Actinomycetota bacterium
GACGTAGATGGTGAAGTGGCCGGGGTAGGTCTCATCCGGCGGCCCGCCGATCCCACCGTTGATCCCCTTCCCGGCCTTGGTGTCGACCATGCCGTATTCCATCGGGTTGTTCGCGTCGATGTTCCAGTCGAACAGATCCTTGTAGAAGCTCTGGATCCCCTTGGCGTTCTTCGTGATGATCTCGAAGTGCACGACGGGCGCTCCCATGATGTCTCCCTTCCTCGGAGATGACCTGGTTACGAGCCTACCCCCGCTCGTTCGTTTCTGCGAACTCGCCGATCAGCCGAGCGCCTGAGCGAGGTCCTCCAGGAGGTCGTCGGGGTGCTCGATGCCAACCGAAAGGCGGACCAACGCGGCTGGGACCTCCAGCGGCGAGCCGGCCACGCTGGCGTGCGTCATCCGCCCGGGATGCTCGATGAGTGACTCCACGCCTCCCAGCGACTCCGCCAGGAAGAAGAGTTTCGTCTTCCCGCACACGTCGAGCGCTTCCTGTTCCGTTTCGGTCTCGAAGGAGACCATCCCACCGAACCCCCGCATCTGCCGCTTGGCGATGTCATGGCCGGGATGATCGGGCAGGCCCGGGTAGTAGGTCTTGCGGACCCGGGGGTGGGCGGACAGGAACGTCGCCAACCGCTGGGCGTTCCGGCAGTGTGCCTCCATGCGGAGGGCGAGGGTCTTCAGGCCACGCAGGACCAGGAAGCAGTCCAGCGGCCCCGGGACCCCTCCGACGGCGTTCTGGAGGAATGCCAGCCGCTCGTGCATCTCAGCTTGAGCGGTGACGATAGCTCCGCCCACCACATCGGAGTGCCCGCCGAGGTACTTCGTCGCCGAGTGGATCACCGCGTCGGCTCCGAGCTTGAGGGGCTGCTGCAAGTACGGAGATGCGAACGTGTTGTCGACTGCGCACCACGCTCCAGCCTCGTGCGCCAGGTCTGCCACGGCCCCGATGTCGATGATCTTGAGCAACGGATTGGTGGGTGTCTCCACCCATACCAGGCGAGTCTCCTCCCGCAGGGCCTTCTTCAGGGCCTCCAGGTCGGTGAGGTCGACGGTGTCGAACTCGATCCCCATGGCTTCCCGAAGCACCCGGTTCACGAGCCGGTACGTCCCCCCGTAGACGTCGTCGGCCACGATCACGTGGTCCCCGGGTGAGAGGAGGTAGAAGAAGGTCGACTCGGCCGCCATCCCGGAGGCGAAACACAAGCCGCCGAATCCCTCTTCCAGCGCGGCCATGGCCGTCTCCAGGGCGGTCCTGGTGGGGTTGCCGGTCCGGGCGTAGTCGTAGCCCTTGTGTTTCCCGACGGACTCCTGCGCGTAGGTCGAGGTCTGGTAGATGGGGACGCTCACCGCCCCGTAGGCGGGCTCTGGGTCCTGACCGGCGTGGATGGCCTTCGTCTCGAACTCCATGCGGTCTCCTACTTGGTGCGCTCGCGGTGGGCGAGGAACTCCAGCAGGTCCGAGCGCGTGAGGATGCCCAGCGCCTCGCCCTGCTTGGCCACGACGACGGCTGGGGCGTGTTGGAGCTCGGCGAATGCCATCTCAAGGGGATCGTCGTACTCCACCATGGGGAAGGGCGGCCCCATGACCTCGGCCACGTCCGCTTGCAGGGCGTCGGGGTCGCGGAAGATCCGGTCCAGCAGGGTCCGCTCCCGGATGGAGCCCACGAACGCGCTCACTTCGTGGGAGTCCTCCCGGACCACCGGAGCCTGGGAGATCCCGTACTCCTGGAGGCGGTCGATGGCCTGCCGGGCCTTCTCGTGGGCGCCTACCGTGATCAGCGAGGGGATGGAGCCCGGCCGAGTCGCCAGGACCTCTTCGACCCGCACCACCTCGGGCCGCTCCAGGAACCCGTATTGGAGGAGCCAGGAATCCGAGTACAGCTTCGACAGGTAGTTGCGGCCGGTGTCGGGGAAGATCACGACGACCAGGGCGTCGGGCGGGAGCTCCCGGGCCACCTTGAGTGCAGCGAACAACGCGGTCCCCGAGGAGCCGCCGACCAGGATCCCTTCTTGCCGGGTGATGGCTCGGGCGGTCAAGAGCGAATCGCGGTCGGACACCCGCACCCATCGGTCCACCACCTTGGGGTCGAGCGTCTCCGGCCAGAAATCCTCGCCGATGCCTTCGACGAGGTAGGGACGCGCCCCCTCGCCGGAGGAGGCCGAGAACAGCGAACCCTCGGGGTCCGCCCCCACCACCATGACTCCGCGCTTCTTCTCCTTGAGGTATCGAGCTGCGCCGGTGATCGTGCCGCCCGTCCCAACGCCGGCCACCAGGAGGTCGATCTTGCCTTCGGTCTGCTCCCAGATCTCGGGGCCGGTGGTCTCGAGGTGAGCCTTGGGGTTCTCCTGGTTGAAGTACTGGTTGGGCTGGAAGGCGCCGGGGATCTCCTCGGTGAGTCGGTCGGCAACGCGGTAGTAGGACTCGGGGGATTCGGGCGCGACGGCGGTCGGGGTGATGACCACTTCGGCACCGTAGGCTCGAAGCAGCGCCACCTTCTCCTGGCTCATCTTGTCGGGCATCACGAAGATGCACTTGTAGCCCTTGATGGCGGCCGCGATGGCCAGCCCGTGCCCGGTGTTGCCCGAGGTGGGCTCGACGATGGTCCCGCCCGGCTTGAGCCGGCCCGCTTGCTCGGCCACCTCGATCATCCGCAGGCCGATGCGGTCCTTGACGCTTCCCCCGGGGTTCAGCATCTCGAGCTTGGCGAGGATCGTCGGCTGGACGCCCCGGGTCACCTTCCGAAGTCGAACGAGCGGCGTGTGCCCGACTGCGTCGAGGAACGTGTCCATGACTTCCATCGCTCGAGCCCCCACGCCGAATGCGAGCCCCTATTGTCGCACCGGGAGGGGCGCCACCCGGTTGGTTCCGAACGCCTAGATCCGGATCCCGGGGCGGCAGCGAGCGATCGCGGAAAGGATCACCTTGGCGGGCGTTCCCTTGATGATGTAGTCGACGGCTCCCGCGTCCATCATCTCGAAGACGCTCTCGCGGTCTGTATGAGCCGACAGCGCCACCACGACCGTGGTAGGGGAGTGGAGGAGGATCTCGCGGGCGGCGCGGGCCCCTCCACCTCCGGGCATCCTCGCGTCCACGATGGCGACGTCGGGGAGCTCCCTGCGGGCGAGCTCGATGGCCTCGACGGCGTCCTCCGCGGCACCCACGAGCTCCACGCCCGGCTCCGCGGAGAGCAGCGCGGCCAGGGCTTGGCGGACGACCGGCGCATCCTCCGCGACCAGGACCCTGATCGATTCCATCGTCTCCCCCCGGGCCCACGCCTCCGGGTCGAACCAAACCGGACCGGGCGCCGGGCACTCTGCGGGGGGAATCTCACGACCATACGAGGCACGCGACATGTGGGAATACCCGGATCAGGGGAATTCAGTGGGCAGACTGCCGGACAGCAGGACTGGTAACGGGGCAGGGTCTCCGAAGTAGAACCCTTGGCCGAACGGGACGCCCAGCCCCAGGAGGGTTTGGAACTCGGCTTCGGTCTCGATTCCCTCCGCGATGATGGCAGCCCCGATCTCCGAGGCGAACGAGATCATGGCCGTCGCCAGCGCTCGCCGGACGGGATCGGCATCGATGTTCCTCGTCAGCGTGATGTCGAGCTTGATGAAGTCGGGCGACAGCCGGACGATGTGCTGGAGGCTGGCGAAGCCGGCGCCGGCGTCGTCGATCGCC
>VAYC01000056.1 GCA_005885025.1 Actinomycetota bacterium
CGCCCTTCCGGCTCCCCAAGATGTCGGGCAGACCTCCGGGTGTGTCCGTGATCAATTCCGTGACCTGATCCGCATCCGTCCGGGTCGCCGGCCGAACCAGGACGCCCGTCACCGAGAACGGATCAGTGCGAAGCCTCGGCGGCACGACCAGCGCCGGCGAGCGCCTCTTGCAGGACGTCCCAGGCCAGCACGGCGCACTTGATCCGCACGGGGTACTTCACGACTCCCCTGAGCGCGACCAGGTCCCCGAAGCTCTCCTCCTCCGGCTCGACCTTGCCCTCCATCATGCCGCGGAACCGATCAGCCAGCCCTTCCGCCTCCTGCAGAGATTTCCCCGCCACGGCCTCGGTGAGCATCGAGGCGCTGGCCTGACTGATGGAGCATCCCTGGCCCTCGAAGGCGATCCCGGCAAGGCGACCGTCGGAGAGGTGGGCGTGGATGGTGATCTCGTCTCCGCACAGTGGGTTGTTCTTCTTGCAGGACAGCTCCGCCCCGGGCAAGGCCCGTTTGTTCCTCGGGCTCTTGTAATGGTCCAGGATGACTTCCTTGTACAGCTCCTCAAGCGCCAAAGAACGCCTCCACCTTCCCGAGCGCCTCGATCAGCGCGTCCACGTCTTCGTGCGTGTTGTACACATAGAAGGATGCCCGAGTCGTGGCCGGGACGCCGAGGACTCGCATCAGGATCTGCGCGCAGTGATGTCCCGGCCGGACGCACACCCCTTCCTGGTCGAGCACCTGGGCCAGGTCGTGGGGATGGATGTCTCGATACCAGAAGGACACCGCGCCGCCCCGAGTCTCAGGGTCGTGGGAGCCGAACACTCTGGCCCCTGCGTCCGTGAGTCGCTCGATCGCGTAACGGGTGAGCTCCTTCTCGTGGTCGCGGACGGCATCCATCCCGATCTCTTCCAGATAGTCGATCGCCGCCACCAGCCCGATCTCTTGGGCGATGTTCATGGTCCCTGCCTCGAACTTGTGGGGCGGGTCCTTGAAGGTCGAGTGGTCCCGGTGGACCTCCATGATCATCTCGCCTCCGCCCAGGAACGGGTCCATGCGGTCCAGCACCTCTCGCTTCCCGTAGAGGCCACCCGATGCGGTGGGCCCCAGCATCTTGTGGCCGGAGATCGTGAGGAAGTCGACGTCGAGCTGCGTGACGTCGACCCGGTTGTGCGGGACGAGCTGCGCACCATCGACTACGATCACGCCTCCCACGGAGTGGGCGGCATCGGCCAGTCGCCGGAGCGGCGGTAGCGTCCCGATAACGTTCGACTGCCCGGTGATCGCCACGATCTTCGTGCGTTTGGTGATCAAGCGGTCCAGGTTCGACAAATCCAGAGATCCCTCCTCGCCGAGGGGGATGAACTCCAGAGTCGCGCCCGTGGCCTCGGCGCAGAACTGCCACGGCACGATGTTGGAGTGATGCTCCAGCTCGGACAGCAGGATCTGGTCGCCTTCGCGCAGGAACTTCCGCCCGTACCCGTGCGCGACGAGGTTGATAGCCTCGGTGGTCCCTCGGTTGAACACGATGCAGGAAGGGTCCGGCGCGCCGATGAACGCGGCCAGCCTTGCACGGGCCTGTTCGAACTTCGCCGTGGCCTCCTCGGCAAGCTCGTAGACGGCCCGGTACAGGTTCGCATTGTGGCGTTCGTAGAAGTCGGTGACGGCGTCGATCACCTGCCGCGGCTTCTGGCTGGTGTTCGCGCTGT
The DNA here is from genome assembly GCA_005885025.1 of Actinomycetota bacterium. Lineage (GTDB taxonomy): Bacteria > Actinomycetota > UBA4738 > UBA4738 > UBA4738 > AC-52. The sequence goes on from VAYC01000056.1 coordinate 1,704, forward strand.
CCAGATAGACCAGGCGCTTCCCGTGGGGAGTCCGTTCGAAGATGGGGAAGTCCTTCCGGATGCGCTCGGCGTCGAGCGCCCCGCTCCTGTGCTCGACCACCTTCGCCACGCCGTCCTCCCTTACTTCGACACGGGCTCCTCGCCCGCTTCGATGCCGAGCTCCTTGCGCAACCCTTCGTACCCCTTCTGCTCGAGCTCCGGGGCGAGCTCGGGCCCGCCGGACAGCACGATCCGTCCGTCCATCATGACGTGGATCCGGTCCGGCGTGATGTAGTTCAGGATGCGCTGGTAGTGCGTGATGAGCAAGACGCCGAGGTCCGGCCCGACCAGCTGTTGCACGCCGGTGGCGACGGCCTTCAGGGAGTCGATGTCGAGGCCCGAGTCGGTCTCGTCGAGGACCGCGATGTCCGGCTCCAGGACGGCCAGCTGGAGGATCTCGTTCTTCTTCTTCTCGCCTCCGGAGAACCCCTGGTTCACGTACCGATTGACCATCTGGTCCTCCACGGCCAGGAGCGCCATCTTCTCCTTGAGCCGCTTGCGGAACGCCAGCGCGGAGATCTGGTCCCCCTTGACCGCCTTGTACGCCGAGCGGAGGAAGTTCACGACCGAAACACCTGGGATCTCCGTGGGGTACTGGAAGGCCAGGAACAGCCCGAGCTGGGCTCGCTGGTCCGGCCTGAGGGCTGTGATGTTCTGGCCCTTGAACCGGATCTCGCCGCCGGTCACCTGATATCCCGGCCGGCCCATCAGGACGTGAGCCAGCGTGGACTTGCCCGAGCCGTTGGGCCCCATGAGTGCGTGGACCTCTCCCTGGCGGACCGTCAGGTCGATCCCCTTCAGGATCTCCTTCCCCTCCACCGAGGCGCGGAGCCCGCGGATGTCCAGGGTCACCGTTTCCGTCTTGTCGATCGTGTCAGCCGTCCGTGCCACTATCTGTCCTCCAGTTCGATGAGGATGGTCTCGCCTTCCACCTTCACGGGGAAGATCGCAATGGGTACCGTCGCGGGCAGCGTCTTCGGCTTGCCCGAGCGCAGGTCGAACGTCGAACCGTGCCGCGGACACTCGATCGTCTCCCTGTCGGTGTCCACCTCTCCCTCGGACAGCGAGGCCTCGGCGTGGGAGCAGATGTCGTCCACGGCCAGGAATTGCCCGTTGCCGAGGTTGGCCACCGCGATCTCGATCCGGTCCACGACGAACCGGCGAGCTTCGCCTTCGGGGATGTCCGACGTCTTCGCCACCTCAAACAGCATCGATCGGCCCCTCGCCCGTGTCCACCGCGCCTCCCAGCTGAGAGGCGATCGTCGCTTTCAGACTCGACCGGATCTCAGGAAGCGTGATCCGGTCAAGCACTTCCTGGAAGAAGCCGAACACGACGAGTCGCTCGGCCTCGCCGTAGGGGATGCCCCGGCTCTGCATGTAGTAGAGCGCGTCCTCGTCGACCGGCCCCACGCTGGCCGCGTGGCCGCACCGGACCGGGTCGTTCGACAGGATCTCCAGGTTCGGGATCGAGTCCGCCTTGGCCTCTTCAGAGAGCAGGACGTTGCGATTGGTCTGGTAGGCGTCGCACTTGTGTGCGCCCTTTCGAATGATCACGGTGCCCGAGTAGATCGTGCGCGAGCGGTCTTTCAGAGCGCCCTTGTAGAGCAGGTTGCTGGTCGTTTGCGATCCGATGTGGTCCTGGATCGACCGGTGGTCGAAGTGCTGGTCGCCCCCCGCGAAGTACACGCCGAGCATCTCGCTGGAGCCTCCGTCGCCTTCCAGCACGCTCTCGACCTCCGTGCGGGACAGGCTGCCCCCGAAGGACACAGCCAGCGAACGAAGCTCGGCGTCACGGCCGACGATGGCTCGCTGCACCGAGAGATGCGTCACGCCGCTCCCCCAGTCCTGTAGGGAGACATAGCGCAGCTTGGACGCCGGGCCCAGGAACAGCTCGACGACCGCGTCGGACAGCACGCGGTCCAGGTCCGGTGAGACATACCGGTCGATGAACGTGAGCTCGGCGCCCTCCTCCAGGACGATCAACGTGTGCGGGAAGACGGCCAGACCCTCCCGGTCGACGTACGTAAGGGTCTGCAGTGGCAGCTCGACCTGCACGTTCCTCGGCACGTGGACGAAGGTCCCGCCGGCTCGAAATGCCCCGTGCAGGGCCGTGAACCGGGTTCGCGAGGTGGGTACCGCCCGGTGCAGGTGGGGTTCGATGAGGTGCCAGTGGCGCTCCGTGGCTTCCTCGAGGGAGGTGAACACGACACCTCGAGCGGCGGCCGGCGGATCCACATGTGTGACCACCACGGAGGAGTTGTGCTGGATCGAAAGACCGGCTCGCTGTCCGACCTCGCCCGCCGCTTCCAGGAGGTCCGGCTTGACCTCGTCAAGGGTCGGGGCAGCCGGCTCGGGAGCAAAGGGAGCGAACGAGAGGTCGAGCTCTCGCAGGTCGGTGTAGCGCCACTCCTCGGTACCCGGCGACGGCATAGGCATCGCTTCGAACTGCCCGAAAGCGACTTCGCGCATGGCTCGGAGCGGCAGCGATCGCGTTCCGTCCAGCCCTTCGAGGGCGGCCTTCGAGAACCCAGTGACAGTTTGCGGACCCACGACAGAAATCCTATCAGCGAGGTAGGATTCCCTCTCACCCCGCTTGTATCCCCTCCGGAAGCGCCATAGGTCAAGGGGTTTCACAGGATGGCCGATGCTGGTCGGAGCATGATCCCCTACTCCCCACCACCCCTTCCGCCGCCGCCACCTCGGACCGATTCCTGGGGGATGCCTTCTGCCCTTCCCGCTCCTCCTCAGAGTCGAGGCCTGGCCGAGGAGAGCCTCGCCCCCGGGGTCACAGTGGTGCAGTGCGGCCGACGCTACTTCCTGGCCTCGAGTGACTGGGCCTGGGGCGTCTGGGATCAGCAGACACGGAGCTGGGTGCGGTGGTTCGAGGGAGAGCGCACCCGCGACCGAGCGTGGCTGTTGTGGGACAGACTGGAGAACCACGGTGGCATTTCGTTCTGGCGCCGTGCCACTCCGTTGTGGATCACCCTCCACGTCATCCTCGGCTTCGTCGGGATGGGGTTCGTGATCGCGATGCTTGGCTATGCGCTGACCGTGGGCACCGGCCACGACCCCGAGAGCATCGGCACCCACGGGGTTCCGGTCGCCATGGCATGGTTCTCGGCGTTCGGGGGGTGGCTGGCGTTCGTGTACCTGCGCAAGCCCCTCGGAGTTCGGATCCGAGTGTTGGCCGCTGCGACCATCGTGGGTGTTCTGGCCTGGCTGCTATCCGCAGCTTAGGCAGGGTCGGTGGCAATACGCTTCTCAGATTCTGTCGATCCTTCCGGGTCAACTGTGACGAAATTCACTGACGGAGCCTGAAGCGATCCGTACGATCGAACGCATGTTCGATTGGCCCAACCGATGAGCGAACTCCGGTCGGCGATCGAGGCGCTTCAGGCCGAAGACGTCGGGGGGGTTTCCGACGAACGGCTCGAGGCGGACTTCGCGGAGCTCGAGCGAGCTGCCAGGACGCTCGAGGCGGAGCGGCTGAGGAGGCTCTCAGAGATCCACCGTCGCCAGTCGCACCGGCGGGAAGGCTATCTGTCGACCGCCTCGTGGCTCGTGGACCGGCACCGCCTGGGGTGGACCGCCGCCTCGAAGGAGATCCGGACGGCGCGGTCGCTCGAGAGGATGCCGCACACCAAGGAGGCCCTGGCCACGGGCGAACTGACGTCGTCGGCCGTTCAGATGCTCGTGTGGGCTCGACAGGCGCACCCGGCGCAATTCCACAAGGCGGAGCGCTCTCTGGTCGACGCAGCGAGGAGGCTGCCGGCCGGCCGGCTTCAGCAAACCGTCGCTCATTGGCGGCAGAGGCTCGATTGGGAGCAGGGCCTCAAAGACGCCGAGCAGCTTCGCGAACAGCGCCGCCTGACGGTCTCGACGACGATGTTGGGGATGGTACGGGTGGATGGAAACCTGGACCCTGAGACCGGCGAAGCCATGCTGGCCGCTTTGCGCAACTGCGTGGATGCCGGGCGCCGGCGCAAGGATCCACACGACCACCGGACTCCGACACATCGGCGCGTCGATGCGCTTGGTGAGATCTGCCTGCGCTGGTTGAACGCGCCCGACCGGCCGCTCGTGGCGGGCGAACGTCCTCACGTGGCCGTCATCGTCGATCTGGAGGCGTTGCAAGGACAGGCCGGGCGGCGCAGCGAATTCGATCATGTTGGGCCGATTCATCCCGAAATCGTGCGGAGGCTGGCCTGTGACGCCTCGGTCAGCCGGATCATCACCGAGGCCAAGTCCGAGCCTCTCGACATCGGGCGGCGGACGCCGGTGGTTCCCGCTCCGATGCGCCGGGCCGTGCTTTCCCGCCTGTGACCGCCCCCCGCCGTGGTGCGACGCTCATCACATCAAACACTGGGCGGACGGCGGGGCAACGGCGCTTTCGAACCTCGTCCTCTTGTGCCGGCGCCACCACCGGCTCGTGCATCAACCGGGCGGCTTTCGATTGGAAATGTTGGACGGAATGCCCCTATTCAAAAGCGCTGATGGTTCGCTTCTTGAGGACCGCGCCCCGCCGAACGGCTAGCCGATGGCACCTTCCATCTGGAGCTCGATCAGACGGTTCAGCTCGACGGCATACTCCATCGGCAGCTCGCGGGTGATCGGTTCGATGAAGCCGTTGACCACCATGGCGGTGGATTCGGCCTCGGACAGGCCGCGGCTCATCAAGTAGAAGAGCTGGTCCTCGCCAACCCGGCTCACCGTGGCTTCGTGCCCCAACTGGGCCGTCTCCTCCTCCACCTCCACATAGGGGTAGGTATCGGAGCGAGAATCCTGATCGAGGATCAGCGCGTCACATCGAACGATCGACTTGGCGTGGTGCGCGCCCGGCTCCACCCGAACCAACCCGCGATAGCCGGTTCGGCCGCCGCCCTTGGATACCGACTTCGACGTGATGATCGAGCTGGTGTATGGGGCGGCGTGGATGGCCTTTCCGCCGGCGTCGGTGTGCATGCCGGGACCGGCGTAAGCCACCGACAGGACCTCACCCCGGGCGCCCTTGCCGAGCAGGTAGATCGAGGGATACTTCATGGTCACCTTCGAGCCGATGTTGCCGTCGATCCATTCCATGACGGCATCCTCGTAGGCAGCCGCTCGCTTGGTGACCAGGTTGTAGACGTTGGTCGACCAGTTCTGGATCGTCGTGTAACGGACCCTGGCCCCTCTCTTCACGATGATCTCAACGACGGCGGAGTGCAGCGAGTCCGTCGTGTAGATCGGCGCCGAGCAGCCTTCCACGTAGTGGACGTACGCGCCCTCGTCGGCGATGATCAGCGTTCGCTCGAACTGCCCCATGTTCTCGGCGTTGATCCGGAAGTAGGCCTGGAGCGGGATGTCCACGTGCACGCCGGGAGGCACGTAGATGAACGAGCCGCCCGACCATACGGCCGAGTTCAGCGCAGCGAACTTGTTGTCGTTGGGCGGGATGATCGTCCCGAAGTATTCCTTGACGATATCGGGGTGGTCGCGAAGCGCGGTGTCCATGTCACAGAAGAGGACGCCCATCGCATCGAGCTCGTCCTTGATCTTGTGGTAGACGACCTCGCTCTCGTACTGCGCGCTCACTCCGCCGAGGTACTTCTTCTCGGCCTCGGGGATGCCCAACCGGTCCCACGTGCTCTTGATGTCGTCGGGCAGGTCTTCCCAGGACTTGGCCTGTTTCTCGGTCGATCGGATGAAGTAATAGATGTTCTGGAAGTCGATGTCCGACAGGTCGGCGCCCCACCACGGCATGGGCCGGGCCTCGAAATGCTTCAGGGCCTTCAACCGGAACTTCCGCATCCACTCCGGCTCGGACTTCATGTAGGAGATCTCTTCGACGACTTCCTCGGAGAGTCCCCTCTTCGGCGTGAACACGTAGTGCGCGGGGTCCTTCCAGCCGAAGCGGTACCCCTTGGTCAGTTCCTTGAGATGCTCTTCCTGAGATACCACCACGGGACTTCCCCTTTGCCTCTGTCGACTGATCGTCGCCACCGGCCAGTCTACACCGGAAGTCTACCTCGGAGATTGGATTCGAAACCCCAGGTCACAGGCCTGAAATCATCCGACGCCCGCGACATGGAGGAGCCGGCCGATCCCGTAGGCGACAGCCACGCCCACCGTCGCCATGGCCACCAGCTCGAGGCCTGCTCGAGCCGGGCGCTCGCCCGTGAACCGGGTGCGGATGGCCCCAGCAACGACGAGGGCAGCCGCAGTCACGACGAAGCTCACCGACAGCGCGGCTACGCCGGAGCCGAACACGAACGGGATGACCGGGACTGTCCCGCCGATCAGAAAGGCCACGAAGACCGTGAGGGCGGCGCCCAGAGGCTGACCGAAGCCTTGGGACAGCCCCAACTCCTCCTGCATCATCACCCGGAGCCACACCTTGGGGTCCGATGTGATGGTGTCCACGACCATCTCCAGGGTCTCGCCCCGAAAGCCGCGTCCGCGATAGACCTCCCGGATCTCTTCCCGCTCGACGTCGGGGAGCTCGCGCATCTCTCGGAGCTCTCGCTGGAGCTCTTTCAGGAAGTACGCGCGATAGGCTCGGGCCGAGACGAAGGCCCCCACGCCCATGCTGATCGCCCCTGCCACGAGCGCTGAGACGCCGGCGAGGAGGACCACGTTTCCCTTGGCCGCACCGGCCACGCCCGCAATCAGCGTCAGAACGGAAACCAGCCCATCGTTGGCCCCGAGAGTGGCGTCCCGGATCCAGCTCCCTTCCACCTTGTGGGCGGTGGGATCGAGCTCGATGGCATAGTCGGGCCCGAACTCCTCGAGGGTCTGGGGGACCTCCTGGACGCGGCGTTCCAAGCCATGAAGGTCGCCCGGAACCATCCCTCCCTCGTCCGAGCTCACAGCCCAGAGCCTACCGCGACGCTCCGAGCGCCTCGGCCCGTTCCCTCCAGGCTTCACCCTTCCGCTTGTGTACCCGATACAAGGGAGAGAAGCAGCTTCGGAGCGTGGACATGCACAACCTGACCGAGCGCGGGCCTCCCCCCGCGTCCTCGAATCCTGCCTCTGACCAGCGTTCGCTGGTCGAGAGCGCCACCGACGCCATCTTCACGATCCGGACAGATGGCACCCTCGGGTCGCTCAACCCCGCCTTCGGAGCCATCACGGGTTGGCCTGGCGACGAGTGGCTGGGTAAACCCTTCCACCCGCTCGTCCACCCGGAGGACCTCCCGCTGGCCATGGATCTCCTGGCACGAGCTCTGGACGGCGAGCCCATCCCCGCCTTCGAGCTCCGCATCCTGGCCAGCTCGGGCGAGTATCTGACCGCCGAGATCACGGCGAGCCCGCTGCAGGAAGGCGGACGAGTGGTGGGCGTCATGGGCATCGGCCGAGACGTCACCGAGCGGAAGCGTGCCCAGCGAGACCTGCACCGGCGGGGCGGGATCCTCGAGGCCGTGACGTTCGCTGCGGAGCGGTTCGTCGGCGGAGGGTCGTGGCGGGATTCCATCGACGTGGTGTTGCAACGCCTGGGAGAGGCCGCCGAAGCCGACTGGGTTGCCCTGTCCCAGAAACACTTGGCCGAGGACGGCGACTTCCAATCGAGGATCTGCTACGAGTGGGCCCGGCCCGAGATTCCGTCGAAGATGGAGGTTCGCTTCCTCCTCAATGCCCCGTTCGCCGGTTCGGGCCTGGATCATTGGCCCGGAGTCTTCATGCAAGGAGGCATCCTCCACGGACACGTCCGGGACTTGCCGGAGGAGGAGCGTCCCTTGATGGAATCGAACGACGTGCGATCGTTCGCGGTCGTTCCAGTGTTCGCCGGTGAGGAATGGTGGGGCAACCTCGGGCTCGCTGCCTGCCACGAGGAGCGATCCTGGTCGGCGGCTGAGGTCGACGCCCTGCGGGCCGCGGCCGGCCTGGTCGGTGCGTCCATCAAGCAGGAGCGCGGGGAGGTCGCGCTGCGGGAGACCGAGGAGCGCTACCGGCGGCTGGTGGAGCTCTCGCCTGACGCCATCGTCGTGCACAGCGAGGGGCGTTTCGTGTTCGCCAACTCGGCAGCGGCTCGGCTCTTCGGTGCAGAGACCCCCGATGGGTTGATCGGCCGTGCGGTCCTGGAGGTCGTCCACCCCGACTACTGGGACACCGTGACCCAGCGGATCCAGCAGGAGACGGTGGAGGGCCAGCCGGTACCGCTCATCGAGGAGAAGTTCGTCCGGCTGGACGGCGCCGTGATCGACGTGGAAGTCGCGGGGATCCCCCTCACGTACGCGGGGAGGCCGGCGGGCCAGATCGTCGTGCGGGACATCACCGACCGCAAGCGAGTAGAAGCTGACCTCCGCCAGCGCAACGAGTATCTCTCGGCGTTGCACGACACCGCCCTGGGCCTGATGAACCGGCTCGACCTGCGGGACGTCCTGGAGGCCATCGTGAGCCGTGCCGCAGCCCTGGTGGGAACGGGAGAGGGGTGCATCTACCTGGTCCATCCGCTCAAGGGCGAGCTGGAGTTGCACGTCGGGCTCGGTGCTTTCCGCGACCGGATCGGCGAATGCGTGCGTCTCGGGGAAGGACTCGCAGGCAGGGTGTGGGAGCACGGCGAGCCGCTTCTGGTCGAGGACTACGCCAGGTGGGAGGGACGTCAGCAGGATGAGGCCGACCTGCACGCAGGACTCGCCGCTCCGCTCAAGTCGGGCGGCCAGGTCCTCGGGGTCATCGGGGTGGCCCACACCCAGGAAGGGCGGATGTTCACCGAGGAAGACGTCGCCCTGATCGACCGTTTCGCCAAACTCGCCTCCATCGCCCTGGACAACGCGAGGCTGTACTCGCAGGCACAGGAACAGCTCGCCCAGCGGGAGCAGGCCGAGCACCAGCTGCGCCGGGCGGAGGATCAATTCCGGAACCTCGTCGAACGGATCCCCGCCATCACCTACACCGCGGAGTTCGGCGAGACCGCCCCCTGGCTCTACGTGAGCCCCCAGATCGAAGGCATCCTGGGCTTCACGCCGGACGAGTGGATGGCCCGCCCCAACCTGTGGTCCCGCCAGCTGCATCCCGACGACCGAGAGCGCGTCATGGTCGAGGAGGAGCGAAGCCATGATACCGGTGAGCCGATGCTCTGCGAGTACCGGTTGTTCGCGAAGGACGGCCACGTCGTATGGATCCGAGACGAATCTGTGGTCGTCCACGGGACGGCCGGCAGCGAGATGCTGCAGGGCGTGATCTTCGATATCACCCAGCGAAAGCAGGCCGAGGAGCAGCTGCGCGAGGCCGAGGCCCGGTACCGCACACTGGTCGAGCAGATCCCGGCGGTCACCTATATCGATTCGTACGACGGCATCGAGCGGGGGCAGTACCGCACGATGTACGTGAGCCCGCAGATCGAAGAGATGCTCGGGTACTCGCCCGACGAGTTCATGGCCCGTCCGGACCTCTGGCCTACGCTGATCCACCCGGAGGATCGAGACGCTGTGCTGGCCACGGACGCCCATCACTACCAGACTGGGGAGCCGCTCACGCAGGAGTACCGACTGATCGACCGGGAAGAACGGGTCCACTGGGTGCTGGACAAGGCCGTGGCCATCCGAGACGAGAGCGGCCGCCTCCGCTTCTCGCAGGGGATGCTCTACGACATCACCGATCGCAAGCGGATGGAGGACGACCTGGGACGAGCCCTGGCCGTGGAGCGGGAGGCGGGCGAGCGCCTCCGGGCCCTCGATGAGCTCAAGAACACGTTCCTGCACGCGGTGTCCCACGAGCTTCGAACGCCGCTGGCCGCGGTCCTCGGCTTCGCGCTCACACTGCAGCGAGAGGAGGTCGAACTCGACGCCAAGGAGCGTCTGGAGATCGTCCACCGGCTCGCTGCCAACGCTCGCAAGCTCGACCAGTTGCTCTCGGACCTGCTCGACCTGGACCGGCTGGACCGGGGGATCATGGAGCCACGCCGGCGCCCCACGGACGTGGCGGCCCTCGTCCGGCGCACCGTCGAGAGCTCGGAAGTCCTGGGGACCCGCCCGGTGCGGGTCGAGGCCCAGCTCGTTGTGGCACCGATCGACGGCCCCAAAGTGGAACGCATCGTGGAGAACCTGCTGGCCAACGCGGCGCGTCACACACCGCCGGGCAGCTCCGTCTGGGTCCGGGTCGATCCCCACGAAGGCGGGGTGCTGATCGTGGTCGAGGACGACGGAACCGGCGTGCCGGAACACCTTCGAGAGACGGTCTTCGAGCCCTTCCGTCAGGGGCCACAGACACGTCCGCACGCCCCCGGCGTGGGCATCGGACTCTCGCTGGTGGCCAGGTTCGCCGAGCTGCACGGGGGCAAGGCATGGGTGGAGGAACGCCCGGGCGGCGGGGCGTCCTTCAAGGTCTTCCTGCCCGGCGGTCCGGCCTAGCTATTTCTCGACCGGCGCTCCGACCAGTGAGCCGTATTCGGTCCAGCTCCCGTCGTAGTTCTTGACGTCGTCGTACCCGAGGAGCTCGTTCAGGGCGAACCACGTGTGGGAGGAGCGCTCTCCGATGCGGCAATACGCGATGACCTCCTGGATCGCGGTCACCCCGGCTCCCTCGTACAGCGACTTGAGCTCGTCGGCGGACTTGAACGTGCCATCCTCGTTGGCCGCCTTGGCCCAGGGGATGTTGGCCGCCCCGGGGATGTGGCCTGGCACCTGGGCCTGCTCTTGCGGCAGGTGATCAGGCGCGAGCTTCTCCCCCCGGTATTCCTCCGGGCTTCGCACGTCGACGAAGTTCGTCTTCCCGGCCGTCACCTTGTCCAGGACCTCGTTGCGAAAGGCTCTGATGTCGCCCCGCACGGGATTCTCGATCGAGACGGTGGTGGGCTTGAAGCTCGGTACGTCCTGCGTGAGCATGCGGCTCTCCAGCTCCCACTTCTTCCGGCCTCCGTTGAGCAGCTTCACGGGGCCGAACCCGAGGTATTTGAGGAGCCAGTAGGCGTACGCCGCAAACCAGTTGTTGTTGCCGCCGTACAGGACGACCGTGGTGTCCTCCCCCACGCCGGCCCGACCGAGCAGCTTCGACAGGCCAGCCTGATCCACGTAGTCGCGGCCCACGGGGGCGTGGAGGTCCTTGAACCAGTTCCACCCGATCGAGTTCGGGATGTGTCCTTTCTCGTAGGCCGTCGTGTCCTCGTCGACCTCGATGATCCGGATGTTCGGGTCCTTCAGCTTGCCTTCCAGCCAATCGGTCTCGACCAGCGCATCGGGATTGGCGTACTTGCCCACGGCACACACCCCTCTCGCTCGGGGCCCCCGCGCGACTCCCCGCGGGGGAAATCCGATTCAGCAGATGGGAATTATGAACGGGGGTCAGAATCAGGTGCAAGCCGAAGGGTTCGGCTCCCGAGGGCCTAGAAGAAGCCCAGGGCGGCCTTGGCTTCCTCCGACATCATCTCGGGGGTCCACGGAGGTCGCAGCACCATCTCGGCCTCCACGTGCTCGATGCCCTCGACTCCGGACAGGAACCGCTGCATCTCCGCCTCGATCAGCGGACCGATCGGGCAACCCATGGTTGTCAGCGTGTAGGTCACATGAACGGTGCCGCGCTCGACCTGGACCCCGTAGACCAGTCCCAGGTCGACGATATTGATGCCGAGTTCGGGGTCGTGGACGTTCTTCAGGACCTCGAGGACCTGCTCCTTGAGGGTCGTGGGATCGCTCGTTGCCTCCCCGGCCGCACCGTTCCCCTGTTGCTGAGCTTCACTCATCGGCGCCATCTCCCGGACTATTCTAGGCGGCGACGGCAAAACGGCGACCGGGCACACGCCTGCGAACCGCGCCCTGGGGGGGCCGACATGCGGGTAATGATCGTGGACGACCACCCCGTCACCAGAGACGGACTCCGGTCCGCGCTCATGTCATCCGGTGAAGTGGAGATCGTGGGAGAGGCGGCCAGCGGTGAGCAGGCCGTGCAGGCGGTCAAGGAGGTCGCGCCCGAGGTCATCTTCATGGACGTCCGCATGCCCGGGATCAGCGGGATCGAAGCGACGCGGCAGATCATGAGCATCGCCCCGGAGACGAAGGTCATCCTGTTCACCGTGGAGGAGTCTCGAGCGGCGCTGGCCGACGCCATGCGGGCGGGGGTGTCCGGGTATCTCTTGAAAGACGTCAGCGCCGATGAGCTGGTCCAGGCCGCCAAGCTGGCCATGGAGGGCAAGGCGGTGATCCATCCCACGCTGACCCGCGCCTTCATCGAGGAGGCGCAGTACGTGGACCACCGTACCGATACCCCGCTGTCGCGACGCGAGTCCCAGATCCTGCAGAAGGTGGCATACGGGGCCACCACCAAAGAGGTCGCCCACGACTTGGGGATTTCACCGCATACGGTCAAGACGCACCTCGAACGCATCTTCGAGAAGCTCGGCGCCAACGACCGCGCTCAGGCGGTGGCGATCGCTCTTCGTAAGGGACTCGTCGACTAGCCGCACCTGCAGAGCATTGGTCTAGCTCGCGACCCGCCCCGTGAGGAGGGCTTGGAGCTCTTCACTCGAGCCAACGATGGTGGCGGCTGCTGCGAGCGCGCGCCACAGGCCGGTGGCCTCCCCACCGGTGAAGTCCCGTTCCCGGATCGGCACTTGCTCGATCAACACGGTTCGCACTCCGGAGCGAACCGCCTCGAGCGCCAGACGCACGTTCTCCAGGTTGCCGCGCCCGATGGGTGCGTCGCACACGACGAGAAGCAACGCACCCTGCACCAGCTCCCGGCAGTCGGCGGCGCTTCGTTCGTCGATCTCGGAGAAGGGAGGGACGGTGACCCGAATGAGGTTGAGGCGCTCGGCAACAGCCTGATCGGTGTCGCCCGCGTGCAGAACGCCAGCGCTGACCTCGAACCCGAGCTCCGCCAACAGCCGCATGGCTCCCGCCCCCCGGCCGGCTCCCCCGATGACGTGGGCCCGGGGAGCCGAGCCGCTGAGCGGGTCCAGAGCCACCGGCGGAGAGACCACCACCGAAGGACGCCCGGCGGCTCCGGCCGGCGATACCTCGGCCTCTACCCCGAACACATCTCGCATGAGGTCTCGAGTGATCACGGTCCCCGGTGAACCTGCCGCCATCACTCGACCGCCCGCCAGCGCGTAGATGCGGTCGCAGTAGGCGGACGCGAGGTTCAGGTCGTGGAAGATGGCCAGCACGGCTCTCCCCTGGTCCCGGGCCAGGTTCCTCACCAACGTGAGGATGTCCACGACGTGGCGGATGTCCAGGTGGGTGGTCGGTTCGTCGAGCAGCAGGACGGGCGTGTCCTGCGCCAGTGCCTGGGCCAGTACGACTCGCTGGCGTTCGCCGCCGGAAAGTTCGTCGATGGGCCGATCGGCCAGGTGCTGCACGTTCGCCGCCGCCATGGCCCGCCGCGCCTGCGCCCAGTCCTCGGGCCGCCCTCCGCCCCACGCCGACAGATAAGGAGAACGGCCCATCAGCACCATCTCGAGCACGGAGTACGAGAAGGCCGGGGCGGTCTCCTGCGGCACCACGGCGACCAGCCGCGCCGCGCGCTTCGCTGAGACCCGGCAGGGGTCGATGCCCGCGAGGCGCACCGTGCCGGCCCGCGGAGCGAGACCCCGAGCGGCCACTCGGATCAGCGTGGTCTTGCCGGACCCGTTGGGGCCGATCAGCCCGGTCACGTTGCCAGGCCTGGCCTCAAGGTGCAGGTCGTGCACGACCGCCGCCGAACCGTAGCCGGCCGTCACTCCTTCGAGGATGAGCCCGTCGTGCAGCGTCACCGGATCCGCCCGTTGCTCAGGCTCGAACACTGGCCGCTTTCCTTTCCCGTCGCAGCAGGTACAGGAAGAACGGTCCTCCCAGCACCGCGGTGACCGCACCGACTGGAATCTCCTCCGGGCTCACCACCGTCCGAGCGGCGAGATCGGCCAGGATCATGAACGCAGCGCCTCCCAGGATCGAGGCGGGGATCAGCCTCCGGTGGTCCGCACCCACGACGAGCCTCAGGATGTGCGGGGTCATGAGCCCGACGAAGCCGATCAGCCCTGCCACCGAGACGGCGGCCGCCGTCAGCAGGGCTCCGGTGGCGAGCATGAGCGTCTTGAACCGCTCGACCTCCAAACCGAGCTGGGCCGCCCGTTCCTCTCCCAACGCGGTCAGGTTCAGGTCCCGGGCCGTCCCCATCGCCACCACGGTCCCCGCGAGCACGAAGGGCGCGGCGGCAGCCAGCGACTGCCATCCCCGAGCGCCCAACCCACCCAGCAGCCAGAAGTAGATCAACCGGATCTGCTGTCCGGAGAACGTCATGGCCAAAGAGATGACCGCCGAGATGATGGCGGCCACGGCGATACCCGAGAGGAGGAGGGTCGCAACCTGCACCGAGGGTCCCAACCGGGCCAGCCGGTAGACGAGGAACGCGGTGGCCAGCGCCCCCAGGAACGCGGCGGCCGAGACACCCATCCCGCCCAGGGCCGCTCCCCCGCCGGCGAGGATGACCACGATGGCGCCCAGGGCGGCCCCGGAGGACACTCCGATGATGGCCGGATCGGCCATGGGGTTTCGGAACAGCGCCTGGAACACGGCTCCCGCAGCCGCGAGCCCCGCCCCCACCACGGCCGCCAACAGCACACGCGGCAGCCGGAGCTGGAAGAGGATGACGTCGGTCGACGCCGGCACGCCGGCCGGGCGGCCCGCAAGGTGGAGCCTCCACGCGAACAGCCGGACCGAGGTCCACGGCGAGATCCAGACAGCTCCGACCGCCACCGCCACCAGGGCCGAGCCGATCAGCAACGCCACCAGCCCCGGAAACACCAGCCGCTGACGCCCCGGCGCGAGCACCTAAGGCACCGATCCGGGGTGGAGGACCTTGGCCAGCGCCTCCAGACCATCGACCACCCTCGGTCCGGGCCGGCTGACCAGATCGGAGTCGATCAGCGCGATCCGGCCGTCGCGCACCGCGGCGATGGCACCGAACCCCGGGCGCTTGGCCACCGCCTGCGGGGAGACGCCGGATTCGGAGGCCACCAGATACACGTCCGGCCCTTCCGCGACCAACGAGTCCACCGACCACTCCGGGTAGTCGGACTTCGCGTGGGCCGAGACCGGATCGCACCCCGCACGCACCAACAGGTCGAAGATGAACGTGTGCGGGCCAACGGAGGTCAGCGGCGGATAGTAAGCCTCGAAGAAGCACGACACCCGAGCTTCTTTCGCCACTGCCGCCTGGATCGCGGCGGCCCGGGCGGCCATCTGCGCGGTGAGGGCGGCCGCGCGTTGGGGAACCCCCGTCACCCTTCCGACGGTGCGGATGTCACCCAGGAGATCGGCGAAATCCGTCCCGTTGACGGTGAACACCGGGATGCCGAGTTCGCGCAGCCGCTGCTTCCATTGGTCCCCGCCCGAGATGGTCAGCAGGAGATCGGGGCGGAGCGCGACGACCTTCTCGACGTTGGGCTGGTCGCCGAACTCACCCGCCCCGCCGACCTCCTGGATGCCCTTTGCCTCAGGCGGGTAGTCGTCGAACTTCCCCGAGACCCCCACCAGCTCGGGTCCGAGCCCGAGCGCGAACACGATCTCTGTGTTCGACGGAGCGAACGTGATGATGCGCTTGGGGGGCGCGGGGATCGTGACGCGGACGCCGTCGTCGTCGGTCAGCGTCAGCGGGAACAGCGCAGACCCCGCCACGGACGGTGAGGATGCCGGTGCCCGGACCGCGCTCCTGCCGGCGCACGCCGACACAACCACCATCACGAGCACGGGGATCCACCGCGAAGCCCGGAGGGTTCGCCGGCGGTGCATGCCTTCCATCGCCTGCTCCTTTCGGTCGCGGCCGCCCCCGGAAAACGAAAGGAGCCCCCGGCTCTCGCCGGAGGCTCAGCCCGTCAGGGCGACGGCCTCCTCCTTTTGCGCGAAGAGCGCGGCCGAACCGTCTCGGGGTAGGTCTCCTGACTTCCGGTTGGGGCTCGCTCATCGCGAGCGCTTCGCTCCCCCGACCCTTCCCAGGCCTGACGGCCCAGTGGCATCACTCGGGTTCGCTCCCCGGTCACAGTGGCGCGACCGCGCCGGTCTCTCACCGGCTTCCCTCTTGGGGCCTGGGCGGGGTGCCACCCCGCCTCGGCCACCCCGAGGCTCGATATTCGATTGAGCCGGATTCTAGCCAAACCGGCTCCTCGCCGTTGGCGCCGGTTCATCAACTTCCCCTACACTCTCGCTTGAGAGCCCATGCGCTGGCGGTTCGCTGCCTCAGCACTGATCGCGGCGGTCACGTCGCTCAGCGCGTGCACGGGGTCCCCCGGCACCGTTGCAACGCACGACACCCTCCCCGAGTTCTCCGTTCGCCGGCTTCCTCCCAGTCCCTCGCCGCTTCGGCTCGAGGTCCAGTCTGGGGAGGTCGAGGCGCTCGTCCCCGCGGATTGGGACGTGCAGCCCATCTCCACGGCGCGCTATCCGCAGGAGGGGTTCGTGGCCTCTCCCCAGCTGTCGAAGTGGGAACGCGGCGCCGGCGTGGTCCGCGGCATGGAGGCCTTCTGGGTTGACATCACGCGGCTGCGCATCCCCTCGGACTACTACTACCTGGTGGCGCGGGGGCCGGCCGTGTCGTCGCTTGCGGGGAACAAGAACTGCCACCCGACGGGCGAGCAGGTCCTGGCGGATCACCCGCCCGAATTGACCGGGCGGCATTTCTCTCCCGGCGACTACGTGATCTCCGCCAAGGGGACCTGCCGTTCGCAGGGGCAGGCGACCAGGTGGGCGTATATCGTGGCCGCCCCGGGCTTCGGTCCGGTCCGCGAGGTAGGGCTGCCGTCCTCAGGGCTGTACGTGGTTCTCGCGGTCGTGTCCGGCAGGCGAGCCGACGCCCTGCTGCAGCAGATGCTGCAGGCGGCCCGGTTCGGCAACGTTCCTATCACGCAGATCGTGGCCGTGGCTCGGACCAACACCTGAGCCTCGGTCGGTTCGCCCCGCCGTGTAGGCTTCGGACATGACCGAGGACCCCGCCACCACCACTCGCATCCGCCAGCGCGTCGCCGAGCTCATGCCCGAGATCCGCGACGCCCTGGAGCGCTTGGTTCGCATCCCCTCGGTCAGCTTCCCGGAGTTCGACCCTGCCAACGTCCGGCGCTCGGGGGAGTTCACCCGTGAGCTGTTGGACGCTGCCGGCCTGCAGACGGAGATCCTCGAAGTGAAGGGCGCGCATCCCGCGGTGCTCGGCCGGATCCCGGCTCCTCACGGCGCGCCCACGGTCCTGCTCTACGCCCACCATGACGTCCAGCCGGAGGGGCCGCTCGACTTGTGGAGGTCGCCCCCCTACGAGCCGGTCGAGCGCGACGGTCGCCTGTACGGACGGGGGACCTCGGACGACAAAGCCGGCATCGCCATGCATCTCGCATCCGTCCGCGCATGGGACGGCCGGCCACCGGTCGGGGTAACCGTGTTCGTGGAGGGGGAGGAAGAGTCGAGCTCTGAGCACCTCGGCGAGTTCCTGTCGAAGTTCGGCGACGAGCTGAGAGCCGACGTGGTGATCTTGGCCGACGCGGGAAACTGGCGGACCGGCGAGCCGGCGCTGACCATCTCGCTCCGGGGCATCGCCGCCTGCTTCATCGAGGTCCGCACGCTGGATCACGCCGTCCACAGCGGTGAGTACGGAGGGGCCGTCCCCGACGCCCTCACCGCCCTGTGCCGGACGCTCGCCACCCTCCACGACGAGCGCGGCAACGTTGCCGTCCCCGGCCTCGCCACCGGCCCGGCCGACCCCCTGGACCTGACCGAGAAGGAGCTCCGCGAATGGGCAGGGGTACGTCCGGGAGTCGAGCTGATCGGAGAAGGAACCCTGACTGAACGGATGTGGACCCGGCCGGCTATCTCGGTGCTCGGGATCGACGCGCCGCGGACCCCGGAGGCCTCGAACCAGCTCGTCCCGATGGCACGGGCCAAGGTCAGCATGCGCATCCCGCCCGGGCAGGATCCCGACGAGGCCATGGAGGGCCTGGTCAAGCACCTCGAGTCGAACGTGCCCTGGGGCGCGGAGGTCAAGATCGTTCGGGAGGGATCCGGGGCGCCCTACTCACTTCGTGCCGAGGGGCCCGTCAACGAAGCCATGAAGCGGGCGATGCGGGAGGCTTATGGAAAGGCCCCTGTGCAGATGGGTGCGGGCGGCTCGATCCCGTTCGTCGCCGAGTTCGCCCACGTCTTCCCCCACGCCATCCTCATGCTGACCGGCGCCGGTGACCCCAAGTGCAACGCGCACTCGGAGAACGAGAGCCTGGATCTGGCTGACCTCGAGAAGTCCTGTCTGGCCGA